>CALBMD010000316.1 GCA_937896265.1 uncultured Pseudomonadota bacterium | reverse complement strand
TACACGACGCTCTTCCGATCTTGCCAAGATAACGCTAAAAGACATCTTAGCCATTTTTACTAGTTTTGGAAGAATTTTTTGAATTTTTGATTCTTTTGCTTTTTGTTTAGCTTTAGCTTCTGCAAGCTGTTTTTCATGTACCGCCCGCGCCTCGTCCACAAAAGATTCAAACTTATTGCGCCATTCTGCTTTATACTGATAAACAAATACCAGTGCGGCCACAGCATTATCTTCAAGATTTTCAGTTTCTATGATATGCTTTAGCTGATCCAAAGTAATATCCTCTATCTTAAATGCCGGTATCTGCGAGCGAAGCTCTTCAACTTCTGGATACAGATAAACATAATAAAGAGAATTAGCATCACGATTATGCTTGAAGGTACTTTCGACCTTTTGCCATGTAAATTTGATATTTATCAAATCTTCAATGTCTTTTTTAGGTTTCTCCTCTTTATACTTTTTCAATATCGGAGCAAAAATTCTTTTAACCCATTTACCAAACTTTATGGCTATGTAGGAGACCAATATGATTGGAGAAAGGGATATGTAAATAACAGCTAGTAAGTTTGTTACCCAAAACAAAGGGCAAAAATTTCGGACTAAAGCTGAGTTTCCTTTTAAATCAACAAATGGCTTGATTAATGTAAATCTCCAATAGTTTGTCGGAAGGTTCACTTGATGAGCACATAACGCATCGGTTATATACTTTACTTCGTGTCGAATTGTGAGTAACGAGAAGAATAGGAATTTTAGGTTTTGTAACATATTAGAATTTTAGAATGATTGGCGCACCCGGCAGGGATCGAACCTGCGACCGGCCGATTAGAAATCGGCTGCTCTATCCACTGAGCTACGGGTGCCTTAATCGCTGAAACAAATTACGGAACTGGCAGTTTTGGTTGTAACCCAATAATTAATTTTTGCAATACTGCGTTTTCACTCTCTAGAGCATTAATACGCTGCATCAACATTTCTTCTTGATTAGGTGGAGATTCCTCAGGACTTGGAGAAGACATAAATGCCGAACCCAAGCTAATCAGGATCGTAATTATGACGATAACCACCAATAGCTCTATAAGCGTAAACGCCCTAGTTATGTTAGTAGGATAAAGCCCGTTGTGTCTTATACCATCAATTGCTTCTGCTTACGATTTAGCCAAAACAGTACCTGCTGCCTCTCGTCCATTTTGGTCTAGCGCGAGGTAGGCGAATGTAAGTTCCCCTTTCTCATTAGCTGGAGTATATTCTTTTTGTGTAGGACGCTTCAATGAAATAGGACCAGTCGATGATCCTAGTGTATGAGTAATGGTCTGTAGTGCATCTTTCGGGTTCTCGAGCATTTTCTTTCTAGCTCTCTTTACTTCAGGAGCGGGACTAGAAAACGGTACAAAAAACCATTTAACAAATTGAAATAAAAATTTAAACATAACGTTATTATATGGTGTGGCTACCCGGTAGGTTTTTTCCTACCGGGTAGAGTTATTTTTTTATTGTATCAAACCTTCAAATAGGCCTTCACCTGCTCGTCAGATACTTCTGGTTTCCCAGGAGAGTATTTCGCTTCTAAGTTCTCGGCCGCAGGAGTTTGCGCAGCTGCTTCAGCTAATAGTGCATCTGTTCTGGCTTCAGAATTTAACGTGTCTTCCTCAAGCTGGGCAAATGCACCATCTAAAGAATCCGTGTCGATGTTGTTGGTTCGCTCAGCAATTTCAGCATCGATATCCGCTTTTTCTTTTCGCAACTCCAAAGTCTGTTTATGCTCGCCAGCATGTGAAATCTTTTCCTCCAGACTTGTGATCTTCGCGGCAAGAACAGAGATGCTTTCTTCAGCGGCAGTAATGCTGGTGGCTATTTCTGCTTTTTGTTTTTCGTAGGCTGCTTTATGAGTGAGACATTTCCGCACATCATCAACATTTTTGTTTTCACCTGCCGCTTTTGCGAGATTTTCCCATTTGTTAATATGGCTAATGTTGACTTCTAGCAATCTTTCGAATTTTGCGAGCCTTGTGCGCTCGGCTATTCGGATTTCTTTAAGTTTTCTAACACTATCCCGAGCTGCATGTATCGCAGCCTCAGCATCAGCTATTGGGTCTCTTGTTTTCTCGTTTAAGTCTCGAGCTGCTTTGTCCAATTTATTTTTTTGAGACTTGAGGATTCCGGCTTTGCTGAGGAAAGCCACCCCAGCCGCAATAATGGCGAGAAAGATGATGAGATCGATTAGTAGCATGAACATGGGTATTATTTGATGTCAATTGTTGGTATACTTCTTGCGGTGTAGATGTGTATCAAGCCACCTGCAAGATTTTCAAGGTTCGCGATTTCCAAGATAATAAAATACTTGTCAGGGTCTGTATCATTTTTATACAAACAAAACGTAGCATTTAGATTACTTGGCAGTCCTTCACGAGGAGGAGTTTCTGTGTAGGTGCCTTTCAAGCAAGCTTCAAAGATAAAATTGCCAAGAGGGCAAACTACAGTATCAATTTGGCTATTATCTTCTCCAATAAATTTAAGCTTACGATAATCTCCTTTTGCAGTTACTAGGGCGATCTTGTCATAAGTTTCTTGGAAAATTGCACCTCTAAATTCTGACTCGGCTAAGTCTACTCTATTGCCTACGGGTAGCTCAGTTATTCGCGACGCCAACAGCGCGCAATTTAAGCCGTCTGTTTCATGGCGTATCAGTATCTCCGAGCAAGCTAAATCAAAGTGATCGAGGTTTATTTCATCTGTTGAACGTAAGCGTATGATTCCTTTTCGAAGAGGAATTAATATTTTTGGCTCTAATTTATTTTCTGCGAGAGAGCATTTATCGTGCAGTTCAATGGCTTCGTACATAGCGTTAATACTTAGGCACCAGAGCTATAATTAGTATAAGGAATAACCCTATACCACAAATCCAAAAAACCCAACCATAAGATGTATGTGTTGTTGTGTGGTATGTATGGTAATTTCTGTAATCTGCCGACGCCATATCCGTCAATGCATCATACATAATAAAGGTACCAAGAGTATTAAAATACCCGTACCCTCCCATTCCTGAGTTGTAAACTACAGTATGATTATTGTATGTCGTGGGTATGTGTGCCGGTCTAGCAGGGGGCTCTTTATCAAACTTATTCGGATACTTATCAGCATGTGCCTGTTTATATTTTGATACATACTCTTCTTTTGGCAGCAGCTTTTCTTTATTCTGAGCCGCAGCAAAAGAACTTAATTTAGGCTTGGCGGAACTATTAGATGAAGAACTACCCCAACTTGTTGCAGGCTTAGAAGCGCTGCTCGTAGATGAACCGCTGGATGAGCTGCTTCCCCAACCCGTTGAGGGCTTGGTTGTTGCAGGCTTACTTGACGATGAACCCCACCCAGAGCTTCTTGACGATGAACTGCTGGAAGAGCTTCTTGACGATGAACTGCTAGACCCTTTGCCTTCGCTGGCAGTATTGATTGTAAGGAAAGAAACTAGAACTAGTCTAGTTATGATGTTTTTTATGAATCGCATGCTGAATGATTGATTTTGTATGTTAATAATTGGTGGTGCTGGAGGGAGTCGAACCCTCAATCCTAACGGCGGCAGATTTTCTTACTACTCTCAGTTACCTGAGCCATTTGATGTTGTAGTCTGGACTATATCTTCATCTTCAACATTACTTGTTAAGATGCCTGAAGCTTGCGTCTCTGAACCTTCCCCATTTAAAAAGGGCTCGGCTGCTGATTGGCCTAATTCCGATAGTTTTATAACCTTCACACTCGCTCTTTGGAGCCATGTTGTAGTCAT
>CALBMD010000315.1 GCA_937896265.1 uncultured Pseudomonadota bacterium | reverse complement strand
ACCGATTGGATACGTCAGCACGGACACAAAAGCAACTAGACGTAGACCTGAATGCTACATCTGCCCCTGATTCGTCAGGGGTTTTTGTACATTGTTGACACCGTAGATCATTTGTCCTATAAAACGGTATTGTTATTTTGAGCATAAGGATAAAGATTGTGGATATTGATTGGGAGTTTACCCCATTTAACCAACTGCCTCGTGATTATCAACGATTAATTAATTCTGTATCAGTAAATCGTTATCGAGGAAGGCCAGTCATAAGGTTTGATAAACAAAAGCAATCGTCCATCAATTATAACTACGGGTGGAGTGAAGAAATATTGATCTTTATCCAAGAATACTTTGATGATAATGGATACCCGCCAACACAGCGCGAGATAGCTGAGAATTTGAATTTCGCGCTAGGTACGGTAACAAAGTATTTAGCTATATTGGAATCTGAAAAAAGAATTAAAAGGTTATGGAGAAACAAAAGATATGGAGCAAGGGCAATAACAGTATTGCCTTAATAGATCGTATGTGCTAGTATTGTACTGTAACCAACGAGACACACCTGTGTTTCATAAATAGGACATATAAAATGTCCCGCCAGCGCATAGCCCATTTGCTTTCCCTCCAATTCTCTAAGACTTTAATCCGGCTAAAGATGTGAAGTCATTGAGAACGAAAGCCAAGTGGGTTTTGTTTCTACTGGAACATGGCTAAGAAGTTGTCCGCAATATCGTCAGCTGACATGACAGCAGCCGCTTTAACCTCTGCGACTGGTGCAGCAGCTTTCGATACCGCAGGAGGATTAGACTTGAATACGATCCCCCCACCCTGCCCGCCTAAGACCACCTGAGTCAATTGCTCGATCTTCTCCTCAAGCTCTCGGATGTTTGGAGATGGTGAATCAACGCGCTGGACAGACATTCTTTCTTTGAGATCAGGGAACAACTCAAATAAAACATCAAGACTACCTGCTCTTAAATCAAGGATCAGGCGTAGTCCATCACGGATCGTTTCAGCAAATAAGCGCTGCTTCTTCAATTCGCGCACAGCAACATCTAGTTTATTTTCAACGTCTTTGTTTAGATTGAGCCAGAAATGATGGACTACCCTTCCGGTAATGACCGCCACTGGCTGTTTGCGTTTTCGTGCCATCATATCTCCTTTGCATTATATGCAAGCTTGCACTATATGCAACAGTCTCAAACTGTACCACTCGCACAGTACTTTATGCAACCGAACATCTTAGAACACACTATGAGAGAATAGCGAAAACTGGCGAACATGTCCGCATCTTCGGTAGAGTAGGGGATATGTACACTACATCTCAACTTGCCTCCCGATTCAATGTCACGGCACAAACAATAAAACGTTATGCCAAAGAATTTGCTGCATATTTATCGCCTACCGCCACTCCTGAAAAAGAAATGGCTCGTCGGTTCACTGATGATGATCTTGCTGTATATGCTCTGATATGTTCGATGAAAGAAGAAGGTAAGTTATTCGAGCATATACACGCTGCTTTACGTATGGGGGAAAGAGGCGTTCCCCCAGACTCGAACAGTGGTCTAACAGTAGCGCAAAGTAGCGCACAGATGCGCCTTGTTAAACGCATTCAAGAACTTGAGCACGAACTATCCATCGAGCGTGCTACCCGTCATGAATCGGATTTAGCGAGAGCTGCCGCTGAAGGCAGAGAAAAACTATTACGCGAATTGCTAGAAGAGGCAAACCGACGACTGTACAAAAG
>CALBMD010000314.1 GCA_937896265.1 uncultured Pseudomonadota bacterium | reverse complement strand
CCAGTGACGTTTCTCCTATAGCAAGTGTTTACTGGGTATACTATGAGGATAGTCAAACCCTGCGTATTAACAACATAAATACTGGATCTGCTTCTGTATCTAACTATTTCTCCTGTTCCAAGCTATTTATTCCAGATGGCTACCGCCTGAAAGTTTCGACAGGCCACACCATTTCCTCAAACTGTACTATCCGTTTTCCTAATGGCAATCTAGCTGGTAACGCATACACCTTCAGTGATATTACACGCTATTCAGGCAGCACTGTTACTCGCTGCGCGGTAGGAGTTTCAGGCTGCCCTTAGTCACTCACTAGCGATTTGCAAAGCTTGATAACACGCATGCACTACAGCTGCAATGCGAGCTGTTGCCTGGATAGCCTCTGGACGAACATCAAGTTTTTTGACAGCCAAAGCATGGGCATTCATGCATTTGCCGCAGCCATTTATCGCCGAGACAGCCAAACAATAAAGCTCAAAATCAATTTTTGCAACTCCCGGGTTAGCAATAACATTCATTCGCAGCCTAGCAGGTAACGATGTTACTGATTCATCGCTCACATAATGCGTAAACCGATAATACACGTTACTCATTCCCATAATAACAGCAGCTTTTTTTGCTCCGTCAATATCAGAAGTAACCAATACATTTAAAGTCTCAGCCTCCACAGCCTTGAAGAATTTTGGATCTTTAGTCGCGTACGCACTTGCTAAAGCAATGCCCCAAATTTGCTTTAGCTCCAAACCAGGTGAGCCTTCTTGGGTCATTACTGACGCGATATTGAGACGGATATCCTTGGCATAATCTGCTAATTGATCTGCAAGTTTCAACATGATTACTCTCCCTTTGTTACATCTAATTTAATACCAGCGGTTAGTTAAAGTGTAGGTTGCCCTTTTTCCCAGTTACAAGGACAAAGTTCATCCGTCTGCAAGCCATCAAGGATACGCAAGACTTCTTTAGGATTACGACCGACATTAAGATCTGTAACATAAACAAAGCGAATAATACCTGTTGGATCGATGATAAAAGTTGCACGCTGCGCCACACCCTCCACTTCGTCAACAATGCCAAGTTGACCTGCTAGCTCACGCTTTACATCAGCCAGCATAGGAAAAGGTAGTTCCTTCAGATCAGCATGTTGCTGACGCCAAGCAAGGTGAACATATTCAGTATCCGTACTTGCCGCGAGCACTTGAGCATCACGATCGAGAAAATCTTTGTTCAATTCAGCAAACCCTTTGATCTCTGTTGGACAAACAAAAGTGAAGTCCTTAGGATAAAAAAAGAGCACTTGCCACTTTCCAGCATAAGTATGCTGGTTAATCTCTACAAATCCTTCCTGAGGATTAGCACTAATTACAGCCTTGACTTTAAAATTTGGTAGTTTTTTTCCTACAGATAACATGTTTTCTCCTTCTTCTATTTATTAAGATGATTCACACCACCTTTGACCTGCATTCAAGATATCGGGTCGCCCAATCATAAGTAAAATATATTATTTTTATGATACAATAACTTTTAACTATGGAGGTTAAAACGATGCCAACGCCTACGCAACTACGCTATATCATTGCTGTTGATGAGCTTCGTCATTTTGGCAAAGCTGCCAAAGCTTGCCACGTCTCGCAGCCAAGTATGAGTATGCAGATCCAAAAAGTTGAGGAAGAGCTCAATCTACAAATCTTTGATCGCAATCAAAAACCAATAGGTGTGACTGATAAAGGAAGGCTATTTTTACAGCAAGCGCGTACTGTCATCTTTGAGCATGAGAAACTTTTACAAGTGGCAAAGCAACAGATTGGCATCATCAGCGGTGATTTTCGATTAGGCATCATCCCAACACTAGCAACATCCTTATTACCTGCATTTTTACTAGGTTTTGCTAAAGCCTATCCGAAGGTTCATCTTTTTATTGAAGAGATGAAGACTGGTGATATCATCAAAGCGCTTTTGGAAGATAGCTTAGACGGAGCTATCTTAGCGACCCCACTTTCTGAAGCACAGATTGTCGAGAAGCCTTTTTGCTATGAGCCCTTTAGCCTCTATTTGAGCAAGAGCCATCCTCTTTATCAGAAAAACCGTATCAAAATAGAAGAGCTTGACATAGCAGGACTTTGGCTTTTGAAAGAAGGGCACTGCCTACGCAAACAGGTGCTAGATTTTTGCTCTGGCGCCATAGCGCAAGGCCAGTTTAATAATGTATCGTTTGAAGGAGGTTCTCTTGAAACCCTAGTTGAGTTAGTGGACAACTGTGGTGGTTATACTTTGTTGCCTCAGCTCATGCTTACTACTTTGAATAAAAAGCAGCTTACTGGCTTAAGATCATTTGCTGGTACACAGCCAATCAGAGAGCTTAGTATCGTCCTGCGCAAAGGGCATTGGAAGGAAGATATTGCTGACGCCCTCTTAACTTTATTGATAAAAGCTGTTCCTGCTGAGTTTAGTCGTGAGAAACACAAACAGCAAAAACTCATTCCTCTTTAAAAGGGACACTTAAGAACCTACAAAACCTACGCCTTGAGGAAAACAAATTAAGCCAGGTTGGTAAGGATACGCTAAAGATGACGTTTAGATCGAAAGCTAAAAATTTTGAAATATTGCCAGAGCAGCAAAGCAGTTCTGGTGCAGCTGCAAAAAAGCGGTAAAGAATACATGAAAAGATGTCTATGCTGACCTGCCTTAGAGAGATACTTCCTTAGAAATCGGAGAAGCCATGCAAATAAAAGATTCTGTTGAACGGATCTGAGGTAAAGCTTGCAACTTAGAGCTCAAGAAATCGTAGTACTCCGTGATAGAGCTAACTGCAATTTTAACCATTAGAGCATAATTACCAGAAGTGTAATGAACTTCGAGAACCTCGGGAAACTCCTTTATTGCATCTACTACTGCAGAGCAGTCACGAGCATTACCCAAGTGCACCCCTGCCAAAACTTGCACTTGATAGCCTAGCTTGTCTCGATTTAATATTGTTGTAAATCCTTTAAGAACGCCAGCCTGCTGCATTTTTTCAACTCTTTGGTGTACAGTGCCACCAGATACCTTTAATTCTCGGGCAATTTCCAAAAAAGGACGCCTTCCATCCTCCACTAAAATTTTTAAAATCTTGCGATCTAAAAGATCTATTTCATAATTCATGCCAATTTTCCTAATAAAATTAACTTCATAGTAAATGAATGTATTTTTTGAGAAAAAGATAAAATTTTTAGCACAAACTGAAATAAATTGCAATATTTTACACGGATTGGTATTGATTTTTTATTTTGAATGTTTAA
>CALBMD010000313.1 GCA_937896265.1 uncultured Pseudomonadota bacterium | reverse complement strand
GTGTACATATTGGTACATAAGGATTTCGCAACGACAAAGCAATGCCCGCAAGGGACTAGCTTCGCGTCGTAGCACACAACTAGAAATTTGGATCCTGGCTTTAACAATAGTAAGAGAGGAGTTTCATCGATGTCAAACTAGAAGCTCAATTGAAAGCAAGAGGGCTCTGGGGAACTTCGCAGATGATTCCCCAGAAAAAGCGCCTCTTGAAAGAAACAGCTGCACAGTTTTCTCCTAAACTATCTTCCTTGTTAGGGTTCAAATTTAGATGCGGTAGCTCTGCTCAATTGAAAGTAAGGAGGGATATGGAGAAACTTTAGCAGCTGGTACCCTTACCATAGGCCCAATCCAGTTTCGCGTCCCAAGTAGGAATAAACTCTTGCACTGGAGCCATCTCTTCAATCCGTGCCAAAATCTCTTCTAAGCTTTTTGCTCGTAAACAACCGCGCTCAAAGAATATTGGATCAAGCCCAGAGCGAAGATAATTCCAAAGCATCTTAGTTCGCCCAAGGCTGGTGATAGCAAGTTTTGGTTGCAACTCACGCAGCAAGAGCTTTAACTCAGACCACTTTCTTATATCCTGATCAAAGCTTTGGCTCAATGTACCTGCTGCCACCATTTCTAAAAGGCAACCAGGATTATCTTGATACAAACCATGCAGCCTAGCAAAGCATTCAAGTATAGAAACAAGAAGTGAAACCGAAATTACAGGTGCTTCTCCCTGGCTAATCTCACGAAAGACCCACGGATTACGCAAGGCTCCACGGCCAATGAGCACGCCTGCTAATTGTTCAGAGTCAGCAGCACGTTTTTGAAACATCGATATATCGCAAATATCGCCAGAGCCAATAACAGGATAAGGCAATAGCATTGCTGCTTCATTAATCTCCTGCCAACGGGCATCACCACGATAGCTATCTTGACGCGTACGGCCATGAATGACAACGCGCTTAAGAGGCGTTTCTAACAATACCTGCAACAAACGCTCAAATTCTTGAGAACGCTCAAAACCCAACCGCATTTTGATGCTAAGCCTGCCTGGCCCAAGCGCTTGGCATAGCTTCCCTATAAAAGCGCGAAACACCTCTGGATCTTTCAACAAGGCACTGCCAGCTCCACCGCCAACAGCACGAGGAGAAGGGCAACCGCAGTTAAGCTCAACAAAATCGCTTGCAGCCAGTACAGCTTTACCAAAGCTAGCTGCAAGATCAATATCTTGCGCCATAATCTGCGGGGTTAAAGTATAGGATAGCTTGTCAAGAATGGGCTTATGGAAGAGTTCTGGTGCCCAGTGGCTAGGGATTTTATTGCCAGTCATCCCAGGAGTCAGTCGGCAAAAAGGCGTAGCCATAGAGGTTAAACCGCCGATTAAGGCAAACCACAGGCGAGTAGGGAAGTCTGTGACGCCTTCCATGGGTGCTAAACCAATAAATTTCTCTTTCATAGTGCCGGAAAGCTACACCTAGGTTGGGTCGGTGTCTAGCCAAATCTGAAATTTTGGCATCTGTGACCAAAACATCAGGCCATCACTGTGTCACGCAGTTGCCTTTTTGGCTTTATATTTAACAATCCAGGCAGCAATCTTGTTTCTTAAGTCGAAAATTTTGGTAGCCAAACTCTCAAGATCAGCAAGAAGTTTTGTGAGCTCACTGGCTTCATCTGCTAAGAAAAAAGCTTTCCTCAAGAATGGCATGGCTTTTTGCCCAACATTTACAACACGCTGACGTGCTATATTTAAGTTATTTACTTGGGCTTGATGTCCTAGCCGCGCCAGCTGATTTGCCGGCACTAAATGCTGTGGAAGTGGATTTTGCACGACAGGCAATTGTGGATAAAACTGAGGATATCGCTGGTTGAGCTCACGTAATGTATCGCTGCGATGATTCAACAACTCAGCAGGCGAAGGGTGATGAGCAGCAGTTTTTCCCATTAAGGCCTTCTCAACTACGAAAGAGGCTGCTACCCCACTATTGCGACCAGGAGGTAAGGGCCAAACAGGTAAGGCGTGAGCATTAGCCGAGACAAATATCTCGCGCACCCTAGCAAGCTCATCATTGGTTGGGTTACGCACTGCTACCTCTGTAACGGCTGCCGTGACGGCCTGCTTCACATCTTCTAACATCAAAAGAGGCGCTTTGAGCTCCTGGTTTGTTAGTACTCTTGCATCTTGTTCCTCGACTTGCCCGTCTTTGATCATTAGTAGTGGCTGACCAGCTTGTGGCCTTGATGCTGTTGTATCTGGTATCCAAGCACCCATTGTTCCATTAGCTACTATAAATGCCGTGGGACCAATAATAATTGGAGAGGGTGGAAGTCTGAATTCCCAGACAGTTGGTAAAAGTGGTACTTGAGGTATATGCGGTGGCCTGTATAGAACCAATTGAGTTTCTACCTGTCTTATCACCTCTCGCTCAAGAGCGGCAACATCAACTCTAACATTCTCAGCATCAGCTGCAGGTGCATTTGCTCTGGTATCTGCATTGCGAGCACCATCTTCAATTACCGGCACCTCAAGACTAATTAATGTTCTTTCCACTTTTTGATGCTGCTCTTTTAGAAGCGTTCTAAACCTCTCTATATCCTCTCTAGTTAACTCTCCGCCTTCTGCAAATGTAGGAGGGGGCTGTGTATTAACTACTGCTGTTGCCTTCAAGTCAGAAGGGGGACGACCCTGCTCTCCTGTCCCCTGTACTGGCGGGGGATCAATAGCCACAGCGCGACTAGAGCGGGAGAGGTGAGCAAACCGATAGTAGGCAAGGCCTAGAACTGCGGCAGCGCCTAACCCCAAGCCAATACCTAAGAGTTCGCTATTAAAAGTTGGCTGCTCTTCTGTACCACCACTACCTCCTCCCACGCCAGCTCCACCACCACCGCTACTGCTATTTTCACCACTTCCCGAACCAGCACCAGTAGCCACACCAGCAAATTCTTGACCGCTACCGCTACTCCCAGAGCTGGTACTAGCTCCAACGCCTACACCGGCTGCTCCTTCACCGCTACCACCACCACCGCTACCACTGGCACTATCATTAGTAGGGGTGCTTGTTCCCCCTGAACTTGCCGCGGCATTATCTACGATATTTACTATAGGCGTTTTAGCCCCATGCACAAGATCCGCTAAGCTAGACATCAGCACTAATTTTTCATTAATAGTTAGGGCAAGAAGATGATCAATCGATGTAACTATGGGTTTTAAATTGCCTCGCACAGCAATTGGCCGCATTTTTTCGAGGCGATCTGTGATACCCCGAATAGCCACTATGAGTTCAT
>CALBMD010000312.1 GCA_937896265.1 uncultured Pseudomonadota bacterium | reverse complement strand
TTATTAGCCTGACTATCATCGGCTGTGGCAAGAATGTTTTTCAAGCTAGCACTAAAACCAACCCTGCCGAGACCGCCACTAAGCACATGGAGAGGGGTAATCCACAGAAAGCTATAGACGCTCTACTTAAAGCCATTGGCTCAACCTACGAAGATACTTATCTAGCTGCTGGATCAACCAACTCTCTAGAGATCAAGGCTAGCTTTGAGAATGCATTTAACGCATCTCTTGCCGATATTGATATCAACAAACTGACAACTTGGGTGTCTATTTTAGCCAGCGCTCACGCGCAGCTATACGGTATAGACCCTTTAGACCTAGGGCTTGCACTTGCCGAGGATAAATCAACAGAAACGGAAGAAGACAACTCTTCTTCCAAAAACGATATAACTCGACTCTTCCCCTATTTGCCCGAGGCCTCCGATGACAACATTAAAAACTTAGGCATAGCTCTTGCTATTTTGGATTCAATTGGCAATTCTAATTTTAAAACAGCTGACAACTTCAAGAAAGGCCTATTCTTGATGGCCAACGCCTCATTGCTGGTGAAGAAAATCGATATTGATGAGGATGGAAAAATCAGCCTTGATGAGGCAAGCAATCTCACACTCACTGATGCGCAAAATCTTTTCATAATCTTAGCCTCTGCAGCCTCTACAATTGCTGCAGGTGCGGGATCAAATTTAGAATCTGGAGCCCAAGGGGCTTCCTCTAAAATCACCAGCCTTATTACAACTATAGACAAAACTGAAGGCACTGATCGCGCTGAAAAGCTAAAAAACTATCTTGTTGCCAAAAGCTCTTAGCCTGCCACTAGCGCAAAATACAAACATAGCGGCGTTGGCTCATTTAAAAGCTAGCACCAGCAGTCGTTCGTAAGTTTGCACTAGCAACCAACTTTTCAGTAAGGAGTAGGCTTGGGAGAAGCATCTACGAAGTTTCTCCCAAAAATTTTCAGATCAGATCTTAGTAGTTTGACTTATGCCCAACTTTGCAGCCATAGCGCACAGATTTTAAAATATCATCACGTGGCACAAGCTCAGTAGGCAAACTAGCTCGACGCAAATTAGCTCGAAGTAAAATCGAACCCCTCAGCTTTGCATAATCTAGATCAGCACCCTCTAAGTCAGCATCCGTGAAATCCGTGCCTTCCAAATTGGCATTCCAAAGAGAAGACTCTCGCATATCCGCGCCCTTAAATGAGGCGTCCTTGAGGTTGGAATAGGAGAAGTTTGTACCCCTTAAATCACAGCCGTCAAAGTCCATTTTCATGAGATTAGCTTTGCGAATATCTAAGTTACGCAAATCCTTTGTCTCACTCAACCGATCGAGAATTTCTTTACGCGTCAAAGTCAGAGGTTTTTCTTCGCCGTCTAGTGAAAATTCTCTTGAATTTAACATTTTCTCTCCCACTCTCTCCAAAAATTTAAACCCTACAAATCAGACGAGCAATATCCAGCATACGATGGCTAAAACCTGTCTCGTTATCATACCAACTAAGCACCTTGACCATATTGCCCTCGGCAACACGGGTCATACTTGCATCCACTATACTCGAAAATGATGAACCGTTAAAATCAGCAGATACTAGTTCCTTCTCTGTATAGCCCAAGATACCCTTAAGAGCGCCATTTGCTGCATCTTCTAAGGCCTTGTTGACCTCTTCAATAGTTGTCTTACCTTTTACTTTAAAGGTCACATCGACAAGAGAAACATTGGGTGTTGGCACCCTTACAGCTAGCCCATCAATCTTTCCCTTTAACTCTGGCAGCACCAGACCAATCGCCTTTGCTGCACCCGTTGAAGTTGGGATCATACTAACAGCCCCAGCCCTAGCTCGACGCAAGTCCTTATGCGGCATGTCAAGCATGTTTTGGTCGTTTGTATAGCTATGTACTGTTGTCATCAACCCAGACTCAATGACAAAGCGCTCATGAATGACCTTTGCAACTGGAGCTAAGCAGTTTGTTGTGCAGCTACCATTTGAAACCATTCGGTGCTTGCTCTCAAGTTTGTCAGAATTAACACCAAGCACAACCGTGATATCTTCACCCTTAGCTGGCGCTGATATCAACACCTTAGGAGCGCCGGCTTTAAAGTGCTCTTCTGCCGCTGGCCTATCTGTAAAAAATCCAGTGCTCTCAAGAACAATATCAACCTTTTTATCGCGCCAAGGAATTTCAGCTGGAGAGCGGATGGCGCTCACATCAATTTTTTTCCCGTTAACGGCAATACCACCTGCATGATGCGTTACTTCAGCA
>CALBMD010000311.1 GCA_937896265.1 uncultured Pseudomonadota bacterium | reverse complement strand
GTGTTGGAGATAGTCAACCGACAGTAGAGAATTTTGAGACAACAGTAGTCGATTTAAAGGCCGCAGTTGATTTTACAAAGAGCTTTCGCATAGGCATCGCCATGCATGCGGTGCGTGTGGCTAACACTATCTATGGTGGCTATTATCTAGATGGTTATAACTCAGATAATAAAACTTATTTTCAAAGTGTGATGTATAGCCCGGCTTTGGGAGTGTTGGCTATATCAGGCCCAACTCGATTTGGTTTTGCTTATCAATTACCGCTGCGTGGTGGTGCGGTGATTCGCAATGAACAAAAGATCATCAGCCACCCAGGTAGTGCTGAGGTAGCTTTGACTACAGAGAATAATCCTTGGACTTTTGGCATCCTAGCCAGACGCTATTTTTATCGCCATGATGATAGAGCTATAGATACTCATTTAGCTGGTCCTGATACGGCATCGATTGATCTTTTTGGTCTGAATGCAGAGCGCAATGCATTGTTTTTAGTAACGCAACTTGCTGCTGGTATTGACTATAAAGTTGAACAGCGCTGGGGGGTTAAGGCTACAGTTTATCAAAATTATATCGATTATACAGACTACAGCAAGAAATTGCCGGATTCTGATAATCTGAAATATTCATATTTGCGCTATCTTTTGAGCCTAATAGTGCATAAACAGGAGGTGTCTTTTACCTTGGGCGCTGGCTATGCGCAGCCAAAAGTTGATGTTGGTGGTCAGCGGGATATTGTCTATAGGGGAAGAGAGCTTAGCCTCTATGGTGGCGTTGGTATGACGTTTTAGCCAGGATCCGAACTTCGGATCCTCTGGATTTATTGGAAACCTTCATTTCTCGGTTTTAAATCAAGCCTGAGAATCTTCCCATACAAAACAAGGAGAACCCCTGCGTGCAAAGCTTGTTCCCCAGACTCTCTCTACTTGCTTTCAATTTGTCAGGAAAATTAAATAGCTAAAAAAACCTTGACCCTCTGCCAACTGGGAATTAGAGTCTCAGGTCTCTCTCATGACATCTAAGGACAAGGCTTTGACTGCAAGTTTAGAAAAAGAAATTAGTCGGCGACGCACCTTTGCTATTATTTCCCACCCCGATGCTGGTAAGACGACCCTTACTGAGAAGTTGCTGCTTTTTGGCGGAGCAATTAATGAAGCAGGGGCTGTGCGTGCTAAGCGGGCCAAAAAATTCACAACTTCTGACTGGATGGAGCTTGAGAAACAGCGTGGTATTTCTGTATCCAGCTCGGTGATGAAGTTTAACTATAGGGATAGTGAGATTAATCTCATCGATACCCCTGGTCATGAAGATTTCTCTGAAGACACTTACCGAACCTTGACGGCGGTTGACTCAGCTCTTATGCTCATCGACTGTGCCAATGGTGTTGAAAAACAAACAAAAAAGCTCTTTGAAGTCTGTGCCTTACGCAAGACTCCTATCATGACCTTTATCAATAAGCTTGACCGCAATGGGCGTAACCCTCTTGAGTTGATGGAAGAGATTGAGCAGGTCTTAGGGATTGCGACCTATCCGATCACTTGGCCCGTTGGAATGGGTGATCTATTCAAAGGCGTCTACCATCGCCATCAAAAAGCATTTATTTCCTATAACCGAGAACAAGAGGTGGCCGAGATCCTTCCCTTAGGGTCTGAAGGTGCGCGTTCACCACTTCTTCGTGCACGCGTAGGTGATGAGCTCTGCGATATTCTGATCGACGAGATCGATCTATTAGATGGGGCAGGAGATGCCTTTGATCAGAAAGCTTATCTGGCAGGTAGCCTAGCTCCAGTATTTTTTGGTTCAGCCTTGAATAACTTTGGTGTAGCCATCTTACTGGATAACATCTGTGAGCTAGCTCCTGGACCGCTTGCGCGAGCCACTAAAGAGCGGTTAGTTGAGCCAGATGAGAATAAGTTCACGGCCTTTATCTTCAAAATTCAAGCGAATATGGATCCAGCTCATCGCGACAGAGTGGCCTTTATGCGTATCTGCTCTGGTAGGTTTGAGCGAGGGATGAAGGCTTACCACGTGCGCGGGGAAAGAAGCCAACGCTTGGGTCGTCCAACTCAGTTCATGGCTCAAGACAGAAGCTTGGTGGATGAGGCCTTTGCTGGGGATATTGTGGGTATCCATGACCCTGGGGTCTACAAGATAGGCGATACCCTTACAGAGGGTGAAAAGCTTGAATTTATGGATATCCCAGTTTTTGCCCCTGAGCACTTTGTGCGAGTAGATCTCAAGGATCCGCTGAAGTCCAAGCAATTGAAAAAAGGCCTTGATCAGCTCTCAGAAGAAGGAGCAGTGCAGGTCTTTAGACCACAAAACTCGAATGATCAATACCTTGGGGTGGTGGGTGAGTTACAGATTGATGTGGTTAAGTATCGAATCAACGCGGAATACGGTGTCAACATCAATATGGTGCCACTTGCTTTCTCTGCAGCTCGTTGGGTGCAAAGTGATGACGAGAAGGCGCTGGCAACTTTCCTCCGCGAACAATCTAACAATGTTTGCTTCGATTCGCATGGCCAACCTACTTTGTTATTAGATCATGATTGGCGGCTTAAGTTTCATCAAGAGCGTCATCCGAAGATTGTTTTCAAATCTTTTAGTGAAGCTTAAATCTAGGAATTTTCAGCAATAAGGCATTCCTGATTGCCAACCCTACAAAACTTAACCGATCAATGTTAAAATATCTCTAGATTCTCTCCATCCAAAACAAGGATCTAGG
>CALBMD010000310.1 GCA_937896265.1 uncultured Pseudomonadota bacterium | reverse complement strand
GCTAAAGAAGAAATGGAAGCCCAATCACCCTTAGAGACGCTTTCAGCCATTTGTAAGTCTTCTCGCTTTAGCTGTAACTTTGAGTCTAATATTATTACTGGAGAAACTGATGATTATCGACAATTTTTTCAAGCCAAGAGGCTTAGCTGCCAATTAAAAAATATCCTTTTTACAGCAAAACTTTCAGAGATCGCTAGAGATCAAGCAAGAAAAGATCTTGGCGAAGGGCTTGGTATTGGCGATCCTTTTGAAATCACTGCGCTTGGGGAGATAGTTTTTTTTACTCCTTGTGTTGAGAATGAGGCAAAGTCATTGCAGCAAATGCGAAATAGTTTGCCTCAGCTTGCGCCTTATTTTGATAAAGCAAGCGTCCAGTGTCGCCCTTTTAATGAAGATGATTTTCATCTTTTAGAGGCTAAAGTGCTTTTATCAAAGGATCTTACTTCTGAGGATTGGGATTTTTTCAAGCAGCTTAATAACCAACTTGAAAAGCAACGACGGCTTGAGATTTTTATGAAAGAAAATAAGGTTGAGTTGCTTGCAGAGCCCTTATTTCTGCTTAGTGAATCAAAGGAAGCAAGCGTTGTTAGTGGTGGTGAAGTAGAGATACAAGCATTTGAGGGGGCTCGAGATAAAGAGCAAGTCCTTGCACGGGTCGCGAGCTGGAAAGAGTATGGCTTTAGGATGCAAGTGAAGCTTAAACGACAAAGTCAAAAGGCAGCCATCTTGGAGTTTTCTTTTTCTATCAAACAACCGCAGCAAAGCGGTCACTACAATAACTTAAATAGTAATAGTGTGCAAAGTGAGGTGCTTTTGCACCTTGGACAACAGAAGATCGTTGCTTGTGTTGAGCTTGGTTCAAATGGCGAGCATCAAATGACGGTGCCGCTGCTTAGCAAAACGCCAATCATAGCACCTTTTTTTACGGCTAGATCTATGAATAAATCGATTTCGAAAGTTCTAGTTTCTCTTTGTTGGCGTGAAGATAAAGGTTCTAGTTTACAACTAAAAAAGTAAGGCTGCTTGCGCAGAATAGCTTTTGGGGCGCCCGATATCGGAATCGACAAAGAATGTTTCAGCACGTAGACTGATTTCTAGTTGATTTGGTTCGCCTTTGAATAAGCGAGTACCGCATAAGATGGAGCCAATAAACCCTCCGAGATCATAGGAATCAGCTGTATTGGCATAGCCAAGGCCAAATTCAACACCTAAGAAAGGGCTATGCCGATAAGGATTTAAAAACTGAACAAGACCAATGCCAGCTCCAGCTGTTTTTGCTGGGCCTTTGGGGGCGATATTGGCAGCTAAACGGTAACGAGTTTCTCGTTCTTTTGGTCTTGATATATGCTTTGTCAGGGATAAAGATGATAAAGGCCCATTTGCTTTAATATTGCTTACATAGCTTGAACCGACGCCAATAGAAAGATGACCTCGCTTAATACTGCTTGAATTTTCAATAAGCTCGATAGAACTATCGCGAATACTAGCCAAAGAAACAAGGCTTGGGGCGAGAATAATAGCTAATTTAGTCGAAAGAAGAATTCTTTTCCATAATTGAGGCATGCTTTTACCCCTTATCATATTTGTAAAATGCGTTTTCTAAAGCATCTTTTACACAATCTGGTACTAAGCCGGAAATATCCCCACCAAGAGAGGCTACTTCTTTCACCAATGATGATGAAATATGGCTTAGATCTTGTCTTGAGGGGATAAAGATAGTCTCAAGTTTTCTATTCAACTTACGGTTCATCATTGCCATTTGCATTTCGTATGCAAAATCAGCTTCAGTGCGAAGGCCTCTGACAATGACTTGTGCTCCCACCTTGGCAGCGTACTCGACAGCTAAACTTTCAAAAGTATCAACTTGAATATTTTTTTTATTGCTGATTGCTTTTTCAATCAGTTCAACCCGTTGTTTGGCCTTAAAAAGGAGGTTTTTTGCTCGCTGGTTAGCGACAACGCCTATGAAGAGCTTGGAAAAAAGTTCACTTCCTCTTAGGATCACATCGAGATGACCGTTAGTCAAAGGGTCAAAAGTTCCAAGATAGACAGCAACAATAGAGTTTTGGCTCTCAATTGAGCTTTCCATGTGTCTACCCTTCCTTTTTCCAGATTACAGTTCTTGTTTGCCCCAGAGTCTTGTTTCTAATACATATAAAATTGCCAATATTTTGACAATAACTTCCACTTTCAGTTCCTTTAGCCGCCATTTCAATAACTAAAAGAGTGTCTTTGGCGCATAGCTCTTGTATTTCCTGGCAAAATGGCGATTCTATAAAAGCAAGGACCTGATCGTAGGGGGGGTCAGCCCAAAGAATAGTCTCTCCTTTTCTTTCCAGGCAACGTCTGGCTACTTGGTAAGAATCAGCGCAAAGTACCTGGCTCTTATATGGTTCAAGATCCTGTGCTGTAAACCGTCGTGATGCTTCAGTAAGGTTTACTTCAATCAGTTTGATAACCTTAGGGTCTTTTTCTACAAAAATGCACGAGGCAGCACCGCGGCTAATGGCCTCAATGCCAATAGCTCCTGATCCAGCAAAAAGATCAACGAAGTTGCTGCCAACTACCGATTCTCCGAGTGCAGAAAAGATACTTTCACGAATGCGTGCGCTGGTGGGCCTAGTAGTCTCTCCTTGGGGAGTTTGTATTTTCATCCCCTTTAGATGACCAGAGATAACCTTAATCATTGAGTCCTTCTGGCGCGCCTTTTAATAGTTGACTCTAGGTCTTCGCCTGTTAGTCTTATACCTAATCGGTTGACGAATAGCAATCCAGGAGAAGCAATGCAACGATCTCAAATTTTCTCGAGTAAAGAGCAAAGTGGGATAGATGAATGGGGTGCTGGCTATTTTACTATTGATGAAAGTGGGCGTGTTGTGTGCACACCGCTTGGCCCGCAAGGAGGGGAGGTGCCGCTTTTATCCGTAGTTGCCAAGGCCAAAGTTCTAGGAGTTCGTACTCCGATGCTTGTTCGATTTCCTCAAGTGATTCAAGGTCAGCTGCAGAGAATGCATTCAGCATTCGAGTCTGCGATTTCAGAATTTTCCTATGGTGCCAAGCATCTTGGCGTTTTTCCGTTTAAGGTTAATCAACGCCGTGAATTTATTGATGCTATTGTGGCGCGCGGGCAAGAGATGAATTGGGGTCTTGAGGTTGGTAGTAAAACGGAATTCATGGCTGCTTTGAGCTACCAGCTTAACCAAGAGGCTTTACTTATCTGTAACGGCTTTAAGGATGTTGAGTTTATCGAGATGGCGTTTGTAGCTGCTGCTATTGGGCGTCGTGTCCTTTTGGTTGTAGAAGGTCCTGATGAGTTACAAGAAATCATTAGCCGCTCTAAAAAATTCAGTTTGAGCGAAAGAGCTTTGAAGGTACCACAGATTGGCTTGCGAATACGCCTTTATAGTAAAGGATCTGGGAAATGGGAAAGATCTTCTGGTGAGAGTTCAAAATTCGGCTTAACAACAGTCGAATTGATGGAAACTTTGGCGCTTATTGAAGATGCTAAGCTACAAGATAGGCTTAGCATGTTACATTTTCATATTGGTTCTCAGATCACTGCGATTAAGAGATTTAAGAATGCCCTCCGTGAGGCAGCAAGGGTTTATTCTAAAATTCGAAAAATGGGTTTTGCTCCTAGCTATTTAAATATAGGAGGCGGTGTTGGCGTTGACTATGATGGTAGCCAGACATCAAGTCAATCAAGCGCAAATTATACTCTACAACAATTTGCCAACGATGCTGTCTACGTTATAGGCGAAGTTTGCCGTAATGAGCAAGTGCCTTGCCCTGATATCGTAACAGAATCTGGGCGAGTTATTGCCGCTTATCATTCAGTGGTAATTACAGATATTCGAGAGGTTCAAGGTGAAGAAAGTTTTGAATTATCTCGTTATCCTGGCAGCAGTTCCGGCGAAGAGAACCATCGCAATGTCAATGA
This sequence comes from uncultured Pseudomonadota bacterium, assembly GCA_937896265.1. Lineage (GTDB taxonomy): Bacteria > Bdellovibrionota_B > Oligoflexia > Oligoflexales > Bog-1112 > CALBMD01. Next base: position 17,479 of record CALBMD010000310.1, on the reverse strand, counting down.
ATTGCGTTATATTTATAAAAATCTTAGCGCTAAAAACGCCAATGAATTCTATCATGATGCCCTTGGCTTAAACGAAGATCTTTTTACATTATTTAACTTAGGCTACATCTCTCTCAAAGAGCGAGCAATTGCTGAGGATCTGTTCTCAAAAATCTGTCAGAAAGTATTGCAGTTTAGTGCTGCTCAAAAGCATATTCCAGATGAAATCGAGAAGTTACAAAAACAAAAGGTTTCAAAATACCTGGCGAATTTTTCGATTTTTCAATCGATGCCAGACTCTTGGTCTATAGATCAGCTTTTTCCAGTGATTCCTCTTTCGCGTCATGGAGAAAAGCCATCGACAAGAGCAACAATTGTCGACATTACTTGCGACTCAGATGGTTGTCTGGATCGCTTTATTGATCGCAAGGAAGAAAAAAATACTCTTGATCTGCATATTCCTGACGGATCTCCTTATTATTTGGGGTTTTTCTTGGTTGGTGCTTACCAAGAAAGCCTTGCTAACGAGCATAACCTTTTTGGTGCTATCCATGAGGTAGAGGTTGTTTTAGAAAAGGCAGGTAGCTGGCATATTTCAAAAACGACTGCAGGGGATAATATTCGTGAGCTACTTGTTGCGCGTAATTATGACGCGCAAGAGATGTTGGCAAATTATAAAATACAGATTCATAAAGCCGCAGAGTTGGGAGCTATCCATTCTGATGAAACTCCAGCTCTTTTGGAAAAATTAGAATCTTATCTCGACTCTTACCCTTATCTGGTAGAAAAAATTGATCCTATAATGGAAGTAGGCTAGCTGTTGCCAAACAGAAGAAATATTTTTTCTTGCAAGTATTTTACTTGGTTGGGGTGGTACAGAAAATAGCTGAGTAGCCCAAAACCAAGCAAAATAGCAAGGCTATATTTGATATTTTGTTTTAACTTCTGATGGCGGAATGTTTTTAGACCCTTGATAAGCTCTTTTAAATCTGTGCCAAGAGAATTGTTTTGGCTCTCTTTTTGGAAAAGAGGAATTTCTTTGATTGCATCTGCCGGGTCTTGGTTAAAGTCTGGTAGTAGATCTTGCAAAACCTTGCTTCCTTGATCTAACAGCGCTTGTATGCTAGCAAGATCAAGGTCCATAATGTAGGAAATATCTTCGATATTGAAACCTAATTTTTTATATAAATAAATTACCTCACGTTGGGTTGCATTCATATGCATAAAAAAGCGATTAAGCTCGAAGAAAAGCTTGGCTTTTTCTTTTAATGGAAAGCTACTATTTGGGTCATTAAGAAGCTCCATGAGTTTTGGGTTTTCAAGGGCGCTGACATCAAAGCCCCAAATTTCAGCCAGTATTTGTCGTGTTTTGCGATAAAGCTCATTGCGGAAATTTTGATATGAAGATGATGTTTTGTGGTTGGTATACAGATCGCGATTAAAAACGACCTCATCAGTACTTTTTTGATCACCTGTCATGATGACAGCATAATCAAAAAGGTAGGCTGATTCAGATATGCAAAGCTGAACATAGGCCTGTTGGCTATTGTTTTTAGCCTGGTCAAAGATGTTAGCTTGATATTCGTAGTCAAAAGGCATGCATTTCTCTCGACAAATTTTTCCAGGCAGAGCGGACTTGATTTTTTCCGCATTTTTTACCATCATACATCGCTTTGTCTGCTTGTGAAATGAGTTCTTGGGCATTATGCGCATGCTCAGGATAGCAGGCAATACCCATAGAAACAGTCAAGCGAGTCTGTTGCTCACCGTCTTGAAACGAATGCTCATTTACTGCATGGCGAATACGCTCAGCTACCATTGTTGCTTGCTCTATTTTGGCTCCCAAAAGGAGTACAATGTATTCATCTCCTCCATAGCGAATAATTGTATCAATTTCACGTAAATGGGCTTTTAGAAGCTTGGCAACATCTTTTAACACCTGACTGCCAAAAAGATGGCCGTGTTCGTCATTAACAGCTTTGAGGTTATCGACATCTATAAAAATTAAGCTAAATGTTTCTTTAAAGCGCTTAGCCCTGCTAATTTCACGTTCTAAAGCTATCCTTAGAAATCGATAGTTATAAAGATCTGTTAAGGCATCTTTGTAGAGCAGCTCTTGAGTTTGGGTAATTTTATGCACAGAAAAGAGGCTTGCTTCAAAAAGCTCCAGAAAAAAAGACATGTATTCTTTATAATCTAATGGCTCAAAAACAAGAATTAAAGACGGGTTAGTAGCAGAAGCAAAATATTGATAATGCCCTTTCACTCCTAAAGTTGTAATGACTGAGTATAAAAGATGATCTTTTTCTAAGAGTTTGGTAAAAATTTCACAAAGTGCGCTGAGATCTTCTTTTGGTACTGTTGCATGCCAAGAATGGTTTGCTATGGTGTTGTCTTTTAGAGTTAGAAATCCGAATTTTTTGCTAAAAGGAGATAGCAAGCTTGCAAGTGCTAGAATCAGGTCATCTTCAGTTTCCATCTTGCTAAAGAGAGCATTTGCCTTTCTTAAATAACCTATGTCCATAGGCCAGGATCCTTTCAGTTAGAAAAGGCCAAAGAGACGAGACTGCCAACTAGAGCTCACGAAAAAATAGAGACCTGTTCCTAAGGCTAAAAAAGGGCCGAAGGCAACCTCACTTTTTAAATTTCTCTCTGATCGGAGAGCTATTTCACATAAGCCATAAATTGAGCCAAGGATTGAAGCATAAAAAAGGGTTGGTAAGATGGCTTGGTAACCAAGCCAGCCGCCGATTGCAGCTAATAATTTTGCATCACCCATTCCCATGCCTTCAGCACGACGTACAAGATAATAACCCCAGGCTATAAGATAAATAATGCCGCCGCCTAAAAAGATACCAAGAAGGCTATCTTTAAATCCAAGATCAGGGTGAAAATAGACAACAATAGGGCTAAACAAGATCATAGGTAAACTCAAAACATCAGGAATAATTCTGAGTTTGAGATCGATAAAAGAGCAGATAATAAGGATAGAGCTAAAGGTTAAAGCGTGTATAAAGCGCAAAAAAGTTGGTACATGCAGCCAAGGGGCTTTTGCCAAATAAAAAGGGAAAGTCCAATAAATGATGGGCAGAAATAGGGCGGTAAGTAGTTCGACAATCAAATATTCTTTGTCGATTTTTTGATGACAGCATTGGCTCTTGCCGCCAAGAATGAGGTAGCTTAGGATCGGGATATTAAGATAAAATGGAATCTTTTCATTACAATGAGGGCATCTAGATCTGGCGCTTGCAAAAAAGGTTCTGTTTGGAATTCTGCGAATACAGACATTTAAAAAGCTACCAATGATCGCGCCGAAGAAAAAGAAAAACCAAGTTTCAAAGCGAAAAAGAAAATGAATTGAAATCAAAAAGCCACTTAAAGTTGCCACGGGAACCATCCAAATAAACTTGATGCATGGCTTATTTAAGCATTTTTTTTCCTCAGATACTATATCTAGTTGCTGATGCTAAATGGCACAAAACAGCAAAATCGCCCATACTTCACCCTTGACTCAAGCTCAAAATCTTCTTTATCCTCATAGTTAAACCCCTCATGGAAAAAGAGAGGCTTTCATGTTATCTCCGGTGAAATCTCCAGGAAAAAGCAGCTTTCTTAATGCAGAGGTTCTTCTTGCTGACTACAAGATTGCCCTTTTAAGCCGTCATGCTAGCTTGCTTGGGCGTAAGGAAGTGCTCGGCGGACGGGCTAAATTTGGTATTTTTGGCGATGGCAAGGAATTAGCCCAGATTGCTTTGAGTAAGGTCTTTGAACATGGGGATTGGCGCTCTGGTTATTATCGCGACCAAACGTTGATGTTAGCCTTAAACCTCTTGTCAGTGAAGGAGCTTTTTGCGCAACTTTACGCTGATCCTGATCGTAGCCGAGAGCCTTGTTCTGCTGGCCGTCAGATGAACTGTCATTTTGCCACAGCAATCTTAGATTCTAATGAAGATTGGCTTTGCCAAACAGACCGTTTTAATTCCTCCTCAGATATTTCGCCAACTGCCGGTCAAATGGCTCGTCTTGTGGGCCTTGGTTATGCTTCAAAACTTTATCGTCAATCAAGAGTTCTAAAGCAGTGGGAAGGAGCCAGCCGTTTCTCCAAGCAGGGGAGAGAAATAGCTTTTGGCACCATAGGCAACGCTTCAACCAGCGAAGGCTTATTCTGGGAAGCTATCAATGCAGCTGGAGTCTTGCAGATCCCTATGGTTCTTTCTATATGGGATGATGGCTATGGCATTTCAGTACCCAATAGCTATCAGACCACTAAAGGTTCTATTTATCAGATATTAAAAGGGTTTGCAGCTGACTCTCTAAAAGGTGGTATTGAGCTTTTTACTGTCAAGGGTCATCAATATCAAGATCTTGTGACCACCTACGAAAAGGCAGCGGAACTAGCTCGTAATCATCATATTCCTTGTATAGTTCATGTGGATGAAATGACGCAGCCGCAAGGCCATTCTACTAGTGGTTCTCACGAGCGCTATAAATCGCAAGAACGTTTAGACTACGAACGAAACTTAGACTGTCTTTTGCAAATGCGAAGCTGGCTTATTAATGCAGGGTTTGCTAGCCAAGGAATGTTGGATAGCTTAGATGAAGAGTGCCAAACAGCAGTTAAAGAGGCTCAACGTCAAGCTTGGGAAGATTTTTGTCAGCCAATCTTAGAGCTAAAGAGTGCTTTGGAGCAGCATCTTTTACCCCTTCTGCCTCTGGCTCAAGATCTGGTAGGCAAAAAACTAGTCGAGCTAAAAGCCATCAAAAATCCTTTGCGCCGCGACATTGTTGCTTTGGCAAGACGGGCTGCCTTTGATTTTCGCTCTTTGTCAAAAGAGGCTCTAGCGCCTTTTCATGGCTACTTAGAGCAGCTTTTACAAGATGGGCATGAGCGTTACTCCACTTCGTTGCATGCAGAAAAAAAAGCAATTGATTTGTTTTCAGGAAACAAAGCAGAGTTTGCAAATCCTCCCGAGATGCTTGATGGTCGTCAGCTTATTCAGCGATTCTTTGATTTAAAAATAACTGAAGAACCACGCCTTTTTATTATTGGTGAAGATGTTGGTAAGCTTGGCGGAGTTAACTTAGAGTTTGAAGGTCTCAACGAAAAACACTCAGATATGCGAGTCTGTGATACTGGTATTCGAGAAGCAACTATTTTAGGCCAGGGTATCGGAGCTGCTATGCGCGGGCTTAGGCCTATAGTCGATATTCAATATCTAGACTATGTTCTCTATTGTCTGCAAGGCATGTCAGATGATCTTGCAACACTTCGCTACCGCAGTGCAGGAATGCAAGCAGCCCCTGTCATTGTACGCACCAAGGGCCATCGTCTTGAAGGAATTTGGCATACAGGATCTCCGATGGGGATGCTTCTTAATTCAGTGCGTGGTATGCATGTTCTTGTTCCTAGAGATTGCCTGCAAGCTTGTGGTATGTATCAAACTCTCTTACAAGGCAATGATCCTGCTTTAGTCATTGAGGTGCTAAGTGGCTATCGGATCAAAGAAAATTGTCCCATCAATTTAGCTAGCTACAGTGTTGAGCTTGGTATTCCAGAGGTTTTGGCCTTAGGTGAAGATGTTACTATTGTCACCTATGGCGCTTGTTGCCGTATAGCCCTAGCAGCGGCAGCCTTGCTGCGAGTGCAAGGGATCTCAGTTGAAGTGATTGATGTTCAGACTCTCCTGCCATTTGATAAAAATCAGCTCATTTTAAAATCCATCAGTAAAACACAAGCAGTTTTATTTCTTGATGAAGATGTGCCGGGTGGGGCTTCAGCTTTTATGATGCAAAAAGTGCTTGAGGAGCAAGGGGCATTTTACTTCTTAGATGCGGCCCCTAAAACAGTTACTGCTAAGGCGCATCGTGCCGCCTATGGCTCTGATGGCGATTATTTTAGCAAACCCAGCCAAGAGGATGTTGTTGAAGGGGTTTATGCTTTGATGCACGAAAGGCGGCCAAGCGAATTTGCTTTTATGCGTTAAGGTGCCAATATACGCGTTTTAGCTAGAATTTCTTGCCACTCTTCTTCGGGAGTGCTGTTTAAGACAATTCCGCTTCCTGCAGCAAACTCTAACTCTTGTGAGTCCGGCTTTGTTACTACTGTTCGGATGAGTACCGAGGAGTCAAAATTGCCTTGGAAGGGGTCAAAATAAAAGGCATTTCCCATAAAATAGCCACGCCCTCGTTGCTCAAACTCGAAGATAGCTTTTTGTGCTTCAATCTTGGGGGCGCCAGTAATGGAGCCAGCAGGGGCTAATTTCGCAAAAAAATCAGCGAAACAGAGATCTTTTCTGAGAAGAGCTTGGATCTTGGATTTTAGGTGATAGATATGATCAAATGCAAATATCTTCTTCTTAGAAAGAACTTTAACAGAACCAGGCTTAGCAAGTTCTCCTAGGTCATTGCGCATGAGCTCGGTAATCATGTTCAATTCAGCTTCATTTTTTTTGCTCGTAAGAAGCTCTCGCCGCATTTTCTTTGCTTCAAGCTCGGTGCTAGGTCGCTGTATCGTTCCCTTAATAGGGGATGTTGTGCAAAGAGCCTCCTTTCCTATCTTCGTCACCTGGCAAAACTGCTCTGGGCTAAATGAGAAAAGTGAAACAGACGGCAAACAAAAGCAGCAAGCATAAGATCCTCCTTTGTCAAAAACCGATAAGGAAAGCCCTCTTATGGGTCCATTTATTGTGACATCAAAATATCGTAAAAGGTTGATCTGGTAGAATCTTCCTTGCCGAATCATAGACTGGGCTTTTTGGCACATTTCTTTATAGGCATCATGATCTAAAGAGCTTGCAAGGGTAAGACTGGCAAGCGTGATATGGGAGAAGAAAGAGCTTAGTCTGTTATATGGGATATCAAAAGTCCAATGACCATGATCTTTTTCTGGCTCCAGAAAATTTTCACAAAGAAACATTTCATTGTTGCTCTTATCCCAGATAAGGCTGCGATTTACTTCAACAACAAGACTTTGATTGCTCTTGGCCTCACAAGAGGTGCAAAAATCATAGGACAAGGCACCCAAGAAACCACAAGTGAAAGGAAGGTTATATTTGTGATTTTCCTTTTGCACATGTACTTTTTTGGTGAGTAGCGAGGTGGCGGGAACTGTTTTTCCTTTTAGAGCGAGGACAAAAAAACGAGATTTGCTAGAGCCTAAAAAAATCAACGGGAGCTCTAACGGCCATCCTGCAAGGATATTGCGGGGTTTTAGATCAGAAGTAATTTTTTTTATGATGAGAGGCATCGGATGCTTCAAATACAAACAGATTTCTTGGACGAATAAAAAAAACAGTGTAGATTAGTCCTGGGTAGATTCATAGAGCGAAAATATTTAGGGGATAAAAATGAAAAGTTTAATTAGCCGCCTGCAGGGCGATTTAAATCAGCTACAAAAAACCTTGCAAAAGGAAGGTAACGATTTAATCAAGAAGGTAAAGGGTGCAAGCCTTTCCAAGAATATCGAAGTTGGCCGTAAAGAAGTTGAGAAACTTATTGGTACCAAATTAAAAAAGCTTGAGCCTCTTTATGAAAATTTTCTTGAAGAGATTCGTAAAAATGCTAAAAAAGCAGGCATTGATATCACGAAAATTGAAAAAGAAATCAAAAAAACAGCCGACGTTGCTCGGAAAAAATTGAACATTAAGGAAACGCCTAAAAAAGGACGCAAGAAAAAAGTTGTCAGTAAAAAAGCGGCTAGTAAAAAAGTAACGGCAGTGAAAAAGCCAAAAACTACCAAAAAAGTAACTGTCAAGAAGACAAAGAAAAAATCGGAAGCTTAGCCATATCTGATGACAGTTACACAAGAGAACCGCTTAACCCATTTTATGACTAAATTAGTCATTGATAGAGCCTTATCCTACCAGCTTTTAGCTTGGTATCGCTGCCAAAAAGAGAATTACCCGTGGCGTCGTTTTTTTGCAGAGACCGCTGATCCATACGTAGTGTGGGTCAGCGAAGTAATGTTGCAGCAAACGCAGATTAAGACGGTATTGCCTAAGTATTTAGATTTTCTCAATCACTTTCCTGATGTGAAAACTCTCGCATTGGCTGATGAGTCCAAGTTGCGATCAGTGGTATGTGGCCTTGGTTATTATCGTCGCTTTGCCTTTTTACAAAAGGGAGCGCAGGCAATTGTTTCGCGCCGCCTATCTATTGCATCAGGATTTTGGCCCACAAGCTATGAAGAGTGGCTTCAGGTGCCAGGAGTGGGTGACTACACGGCGTCGGCAATTGCTAGTATTGCTTTTGACAAACCCCATCCTGTGGTTGATGGTAATGTAGAACGAGTGTTTTGCCGTTTGTTTAATATTCAGTTGCCAAGTAACCTTCCAAGTTTAAAAAAAATATTTAAAACAATCGCGCATCAGCTTATTGTGCCTGATGCGCCTGGTGATTTTAACCAAGCTCTTATGGAGCTTGGGCAAAAAATTTGTCTTATCAAAAACCCAAAGTGTAGTAGTTGTCCAATAAAAGTATCTTGTAAGAGTTTTTCTAAGAAATCTACGCATCTTGCGCCAAAGCCTAAGATTAAAAAGGCTGCTACGGATCTAAACCTTAGACTTTCTGTTCTTAAACAAGGCTCTCTTTATGCCTTAAGGCGCCGCGGTCCTAATGCGAAGTTTCTTCGCGGTGCAAGAGGGTTCTGTACAGAGATTCTTGAACAAGATCTCACATCTATTGGTCTTGATGGAGATGTGGGTAATGTTGTTAGATCTACGCGCGTTATCGGCGCTTTTCGTCATGCGATTACGCACCATCGTCTCAAGGTTCAAGTTTGTGAAGCAACAGGCGGTGAACTAAAAAGTGATGATGTCGCTTGGCTTTTACAAAAAGATGTTGAAGGTTATCTGGAGTCAAGTTTAGACAAAAAAGCTTGGCACCTATACCTTAAAGAAGGCGCCAAACCAAGGCCTATCTTTTGAGATCTAAATCTCTAATATAGTCAAAACCAGCCTTAAAGCGGATACCAGAATGACGGCCTGTAATATCGAGTTTAGCGACACTCAAAACAGGTAACCCTTCTTTTCTTGCCATTTTAATTGAGATGTCTTCAATGACATCTTTGTCGTTATCTTCATCGCTATCTTCGTCCTCTACTTGATTAGCTAGTGCTTGCACAAGCCGATTAAAATCAGAAGAGATGTTCATGTTGATGTCGTAAAAAGAAAGGATGTCGCAATTTTTATATAAAGCTCCATCCTTGTTTGAAACATTCTCATAGCCTAAATGTTTAACTTTAAAATTATCGGTTTGAACCAATTGTTCCCGACGAAGACGGATGATAAATTCTTCAGTGAAGAAGGATTCTTCGATCATCTGTTTTTCAGTACCTTCTTGATTACCAGCCATTAAAATGTCTAAATCATAGTCGATTTGGGTAGTATAGGTAGCCTTTGTTTCTGCTGTCTCTTGGTTGTAGGCAATAATTGTTGTCGTAATTGCGCCCTCTTGAATAAGAGAAGATGTGCGATTACGGCTTTTATCAAGATCAAAGCTAGCTGTTTCACCAATACGTTCAGAGGCTAAGCTTTTATGTGAAAAAGAAATAGCAGCTAGCAAAGATAGGAGTAGGTTGTGGATTAACATGAAAATCCCCTTGGTAAATAAGTGAATTGTGGTTATTCATTTATTATTATAAAGGAAATACTTGCTAAATCCTAACCTTCAAAATCAAGGCAAGCTTGGATAAGCATTTTTACAGAGAAGCCAGAAGAGCCAGAATGTGGGTAGCCAGTGGCTTTGTTGCTCCAGCCAGTTCCAGCAATATCAAAATGGCCCCAGGCTGTCTTGCCTACAAACTCACTTAAGAAAGCAGCTGCAGTCAATGTGCCAGCTTTAACACTAGAGCTTGTAATGTTTTGCAGGTCAGCAACACTTGATTTCAGTTCTTGAGGAAGTTCTGGCCAAATGGGTAATTGCCAAACAGGCTCCCCAGCTTTCTTAGCGCAGGCTAAAAGATAGTCTGCTGTTTGTTGCTTGTTACTTAAAAGGGCGCAGCCGCACGAGCCTAGAGCAACTAAAACAGCCCCTGTCAGTGTAGCGATATCAAGAAGAAGATCTGGTTTATGTTCACTGACAGCGTAGTGAAGTAGATCAGCAAGTACCAAACGACCTTCAGCATCTGTATTAAGGATTTCGATGGTCTTGCCTGAAAGAGATGTAACAACATCTCCAGGTTTAGTGGCCTTTTCGCCAATTAAGTTTTCTGCAGCCCCGATTAAACAGACTACATTGTAGGGCGGCTGATGCTTAGCTAAATAATAGGCGCAAGCAAGGACAGAGGCACCTCCACACATATCATATTTCATCTCATCCATACCAATGGCAGGTTTTAAGCTCAGGCCGCCAGCATCAAAGGTTAACCCTTTGCCGACTAAGGTCACGGTCTTCTGTGGATTTTTCCCTTTGATTTTAAACTCAATGAATTGAGCAGGTACGCTACTGCCTTGGCTTACGCTATAAAAAGATCCCATTCCCATTTCTTTGATTTCACGGCCAGAACGAATCTTGCACTCAGCTCCGGTTTCTTTGGCAATATCGCGGCAGATTTGAGCGAAAGCTTCTGGATCAAACCAATTGCCTGGTGCATCTTCGACAAAACGGCTTAAGATAATAGCTTTATTAAGATCGCGACTTTCTTGTAAGGCTTTTTCACTATAGTGGCAGTCAACAAGAAAGAGACGTTCGGGAAGTTTTGGTTTGTTTGCCTTCCCCTTAAATGAGACGACTTTATACCAACCTGCTGCCAAGCCAGAAAAGACATCTAGGCTATCAATACCTTCGCATGCATAGATATTGAGGCCAGTTACTTCAATATCTGAGAGCAGTTTGGCAGCATCAAGGCCAATCTGCTGACCCTTTTGTTTCGCAGTGACATTTAAAGCTGTGCCAAAAACTACTGCATATACTGTTTGGTTTAAGATTACTTGAATAGGGTTTGTTTTACCTCGGATACCCATTTTTTTTAGGGTCTCTAACAGCTGATCTTTAAGAGAGCTATCAATCTTGCTAACGATCTTAACTTCTGCTGTATCTGCGCCTTCTTTGTCATCAGTAGCAGCTATTATTAAATGATGCGATCCTGCTTCTGGCCCCTCAAGTCGCAGTTTGACATTGTCAAGCCAAGTATAAATTTCAGGCACCATCTCTCGCCATTGTTCTTTTGCTTTAATAGGCATAATGCAAAGCTCCTTCCTCAGCATCTCTTTGAAAAGAGTCTATGCCTAGGCAAGACTCTTGGCAAGAAGGATCACTTCCGTGTAGACTCAGGGTTTAGAGCAACCAAAAAGAGGTATCGATTGTGAGCGCTATTAAGCATATCACTGCAAGGCAAATTCTAGATTCACGCGGCAACCCAACACTTGAGGTCGATGTCATCACTGAAGATGGCTTCTTTGGCAGAGCAGCTGTGCCTTCGGGGGCTTCAACAGGGGCTTATGAAGCCTATGAGCTTAGAGATAAGGATGAAAAGCGCTACTTAGGCAAAGGTGTTCTCAAGGCTGTAGCAAACGTTAATACTATTTTAGCGCCTAAGTTAATAGGTGTAGATGTTAGAACTCAGGGTCAAATCGATGAGATACTGATTCAAATTGATGGCAGTGAAAACAAGAGCAAATTAGGTGCCAATGCTATTTTAGGTGTATCTTTAGCCGCTGCTAAAGCAGCAGCACAAGCGAGCAGATTACATCTTTTTCAATACCTTGGGGGGCCCTTTACGAAAAGGTTACCTGTGCCATTAATGAACATCATTAATGGCGGTTCTCATGCTACCAATACTCTTGATTTCCAAGAATTTATGATTGTGCCTATAGGAGCTTCTTCTTTTAGTGAGGCACTACGCTATGGTGCCGAGGTCTTTCATCATTTAAAAAAGATTTTGGTAAAGAAAAATCTTGCTACAGGTGTTGGTGATGAAGGTGGCTTTGCTCCTGACCTAAAAAGTAATGAAGAGGCGCTTAAGCTTATCATGGAGTCTATCGAGGTAGCAGGTTACGTCCCCGGGAAAGATATCTCGTTAGCTCTTGATGTTGCAGCTAGCGAATTTTATGAAAACAAAGCTTATGTGCTGAAAGCTGAAGGAAAAAAGCTCAGCACAGACGAGCTAGTGAGCTATTATGCAAGCTTGGTTGAAAAGTTTCCTATTTGTTCTATTGAAGATCCATTTGATGAGGACGATTGGGATGGGTTTACCAACTTGACTAAAGCTATTGGTAAAAAAGTACAGATTGTAGGCGATGACCTTTATGTGACGAACCCGAAGAAACTAGCTAAGGGTATTAAAACCAAAGCAACCAATGCCATTTTAATAAAGCTTAACCAAATTGGGACTCTAACAGAGACCTTAAGCTGTATCGATATGGCGCGACGTAATTCCTTTAAGACGATAGCATCCCATCGATCTGGGGAAACTGAAGATAGCTTTATTGCTGACCTTAGCGTTGGGTTAAACTGCGGCCAGATTAAAACAGGGTCTTTATGCCGCAGTGAGCGTATCGCTAAATATAATCAACTGCTTCGCATTGAGGAAATATTGGGAACAAGCGCTCAGTATTTTTGGGACTAGAAAAAGACTTGTTGGCGAGTTAACCTCTCTCTTCGATATCCAAATCGGAGGGAACCATGGAGCTGTCAGCTCTTTATCAACGCTCACTACCTGTAGATTACTATCGAGAGGCTTCCTTTTTTCAAAAAGAACAGATCGATATTTTTTCAAAAAATTGGCTTTTCTTTAGCCCTGCAAGTGGTCTAAAGCGAGCTGGTGATTATATTACAAAGAAGATAGCCAATATACCGATTGTTGTTCTTATGCATGAAGACGGCAATCCTCGTGCTTTTGTTAACATATGCCCTCACCGCGGAGCTAGTTTATTTACTAAGCCTTGCGGGCATAGCGCAAGCAGCCAAATTCAGTGCCCCTATCATGGGTGGGTATTTAATGCTGAAGGTCGCGTTAAGGTTATGGCTGGGCCAGCGCCAAAAGACGAAAAAATGTGTCGAGATTTAAGTTTAACGCCGGTAAAGCTAGCTAGTTACCAAGGGCTTCTTTTTGTGCACTTAGATCCAGAGCCTTTAGCTTTTTCGCAAAGCTTAGCCCCTCTCATTGAGATTTGGGACAAAAACCAGGTCGATTTTCAGTCTTATGAAGAGCCGCTTGAAAAGAAAGTTTTGGGTAATTTTAATTGGAAAGTTTGGGTTGAGGGTTTTCAGGAATGCTATCACTGTTATTATGTCCATCCGCAGCTTAAAAATGATTTTCAATTAAAAGACTATAAGATCATTAATTACGACCTTTTTTCTGTACACAGCTGCGAACGAAAGGAAAGCTCAGAGCAAACAGGTAAAAATAATGGTGTTTGGTCTTGGATATACCCTAATATTGGCCTTCCTGTTTATGAATATTGTTTTTATGTCCTGCAAGTAAATCCGATATCAGTCAATCAAACTGAGCTCTGTTACTATATGTTTTTTCAAAAAAATACGAGCCAGGAGCAAAAGAAAGTATTTTTAGATTTTTGGGCTAACCTCACTCAAGAGGATGTTGTGATCTGTGAAAATATTCAAACCAATCTGCAAAGTTCTTATTTTAAACGTGGCGTGCTAAGCGAGGTGAGAGAAAATGGTGTTTTGCACTTTCACAACCTGCTACAAAACGATTTATCCCGCAGTCAACAAAAAATTGAAGTGACTAATTTTTGTTAGACGCCATAAAAGTAGATGGATGTAAAGGAATTTTTATTTAAAAAAAGATCTTGTTGCTAAACTGTCGGGGTTTGGTGTAGCGTGCGATCGCTTGACCTCTTAAAGTAAAGAAGCTGACCTCACATTTTTAGGGAGTACGTTAATGGCCAAATTTTTTCTTCCTCTGGTCTTTTTTATCTCCTTTTACTTGCCACTTTACGGTCTTGAAGACCGATACCAAGAACAGGCATTTGTGTCTCCTCAAGTGATAGCTGAGTTGGGAGGAGTAGAAGCTGTTAAAGAAGAGTTTAGAAAAATAGCTTTACATCATAAGGCAGCTTCGGGCTTTCCTGCTAAAGTGCTGCAAGAGGTTGAGGGTTTAAAACTTAGCTTTGATGGTTTGACGGATTTGACGCAGCTGGCGTTTATTACGATTGATAACGATCACTCCAAAGATCTTGATCAAGCAATGAATATCGAAAAAGTGGAGAGTGGCTACCGTATCCATTATGCTATTGCAGACGCCGCTTTTTTTGTGAAGCGTGGTTCCAATCTTGATGCTTGGGCTAGCAAGCAGGTTTTTACAACTTATTTACCTGGTTTTGATTTGCCAGTCCTGCCTCGAATTTTAAGTGAGGATCTTTGTTCTTTAAAAGCAGGGGAAAACCGAAGAGGCATTGTAGTTTCTTTTACCGTCACATTTAGCGGTGAGCTGATTGACTTACAATTTGACCATGCAGTTATTCGCAGTAGGCGCCAACTTAGCTATCGTCTAGTGCAAGAATATTATGATGAACCTCAATTTTCAGACTATGCTGGCAAAGAATATTCGCCAACTCTTGATCATCTCAAAGATGTAGGTGAAATTTTGCTTACTTTTGCTCATGAAAGAGGAGTTGTTGATGGATTTGATTCTGAATTAAGAGTCTGTGTTGATGATAATGAGATCATGATTGGTAATTATATTCGTCATCGAGTAGAGCGTTATAATGAGCAAGTCTCTGTTATGACAAATTCTTTAGTGGCGGATTTTATTGCAAGCAAAGGCAAGCGTAGCATCCATCGCTATCACCAAGAACCTGACTCTTATGTTCTTGATAAACTGAGAAATCGTTTAGCCACGCTCGGCTTTACCTGGTCTCCAGCGGAAAAATTAAATGATTTTGTTGTTGGGCTTGATTTTACTACCCCTGAAGGTAAAGCAGCTAACATGCAAGTGAGCCGGGCAAATTATCGTGCAGTCTATATTGATCTTAAGGCTGGTCATAGCGGCTTAAAATTAGCTCACTATGATCATTTTACAGCACCGATGCGCCGTTACCCAGATATTGTTGTTGCTAGGATATTGCTCTCAATAATTAAGGGTCAAAAGAACAACGGATTTCAAGAAATCAATGGATCTAAGCGTCTTGAGATCATTAAAAAAATCGAGGCTGCTGCTAAGCGAGAGGCAGCAATTGAGCATGATATCGAAGGTTGCATCAGTTCTTTATTATTGCGAGATAAACTAGGGCAAAAGTTAAAGGCTCAAGTTCTCTATGTCAATAAGCAAGGTGCTTCTTTACACATCCAAGGCCATCCTCCTGAGATTTGGCTCAGTTTAGCTGATCTCAAATCATTTAGTGCTGATGGCAATTTTCAATTAAGCAGTGATGGTATGTCGCTTGTTAGCGACTCTACTAAACTCTCGGTGCTTGACTGGCTATCTGTTCATCCTGCTAGAAAAGAGGGTGAATCTTTGAAGGTTATTTTACATTAATCATCCGGCCCAAGCCGAGCGCTAGCGCGCTTCGTGTTTGCGGTTTTTTCAGGGCCGACTAACCTCTCCGCGGATTTAGTGAATGTCTCTAAACTCTTGGCCGTGCATTATAGAGCTAGTTTGTAATAGCAGCCTGGCATAAGGCGGTGTTCTGGAGAGCTGCGCGCTCTCCAGACCCCTGCGGGAAGTTTCCCCCTAGGCCCCCTCTTTTTTTAAGAACTAAAAAAGATAGGCGGATAGATGACATTCTAAAGCAAAGCTACAGGTTTTAAGAAAGTTGACACTTAATTTGCTTAGCTGCATGCAGCCTATATTCTTTACTCAAATCTAAAAAAGTCTAATAAGGAGGGGGCTCTAGGGGGAAACTTCCCCCGGCGCAGGGGTTTGGGGAGCGCGAGTTCCCCAGAACACTGTCTTATGCCAGGCTGCTATTACAAACTAGCTCTATAATGCACGGACAAGAATTTAGGGACATTCACTAAATCTGTGGAGTAGTGCTAAATAAAGAAATCTTATTTGGGGGATAACGTTTTTTCGTTAATGAGCTCGTAGGATTTACCACATAAGCAAAGAAAACTAGTGCCATGTTTTTTCTTTAGTGGTTCACCGCATTGGCAAGCCCACCCAATTTGGCGTGCAGGAACGCCTACCATGAGGGCATAAGGTAACACGTCTTTATTAACAACTGTCCCAGCGCCTATAAAGGCATAGCTACCAATGGTTGTGCCGCAGACAATAGTAGCATTGGCGCCGATGCTGGCACCTGTTTCAACGCGTGTCTTGAGAAAAAACTCGGAGCTATTGCGGTTTATACCAGCGCGGGGCGTCTTAATGTTTGTAAAGACCATGCTAGGGCCACAAAATACAAAGTCTCCAAGCTCGACGCCTTCATAAATAGAGACATTGTTTTGAATTTTGCAGCCATCACCAACTTTAGTGTCGTTGCCGATAAAAACATTTTGGCCTATGTTGCAATTTTTACCAATAACAGCCCTTGGCATAACATGAGAAAAGTGCCAGATTCTAGTATCGTCGCCGATACTAGCTCCTTCTTCGACATAAGTACTCTCATGCTTGAAATAGCTCTTTTGTGTTGTCATAGACTTCCTCACAATATAGGACGTAGGCCAAGCCGACATTTTCTTGGTGAAAAGCGTACTGAAACTTCTTTTCCTGTTTCAATTGATTCGTAGATTGCTGATACCAGCTCTAAAGATTTGCGGCCTTCTAAACCATCTACCAAAGCAGCTTTTTTATTTAAAATGCTATCTACAACATTTTTTAAGTATTCGGTATGGCCAAAACCATAGACATCAGGAGGATTTTGCGAAAAGTCGTTGATGTTAAGCTCAGCTTCTGCAGTCCCTGGTTTGAAATTCCAAACCTTCATGCTATTTACCGCAAAACCACCAATTTCAACAACGCCATTTTCGCCAAGAATAGATAAGGAACCTTCTAGATCCTTTGGTCTTGTCGCATTTGTTGCTTCGATAATACCCAAAGCCCCATTGGTGAATTTAAGCAATACGACAGCTGTATCTTCAGTTTCAATATTGACAAGAGCCGTATTAGCTTTTGCCACAACCGATTCGACATCACCCATCATCCAGGTCAAAAGATCGATATGGTGGATAGCTTGGTTAGCTAAAACGCCACCATCATGCTGCCAAGTTCCTCGCCAAGGATCTAAGTCATAATAAGCTTGATCGCGACACCAACGGACACGAACGGTGCCAAGCACTAACTTGCCAAATTGCCCTGCTTCCAAAGCCCGACGCAACTGTGTAACTGGCAAATTATAGCGATTTTGTTTAACGATAAATAAGCGTACCCCTTGCGCATCACAAGCTCGAATCATGCGGTCAGCATCAGCTAAGGTTAAAGCCATAGGCTTTTCTACAATGATGTGTTTGCCGTATCTAGAGAGTTCGACGCAGTGATTGGCATGATCGCCGCTTGGCGTCAAAATAGAAACGACATCAATATTGTTTTGCTGCTCTTCCATCATTGCGTGCATGTTGGTATACCAAGAAGATCGGAAGAGCGTCGTGTAGGGAAAGA
>CALBMD010000309.1 GCA_937896265.1 uncultured Pseudomonadota bacterium | reverse complement strand
GAGCGTTAAGATTCTGAGCGAGCGAGTTAGTACTCTCATTGATACGGAGAAAGTAGAAATAGACATACCTGATTCGAACGTGCATTTAAACTTCGGATTTTTAGAACCCGCTCTTTTGAATATCAGCTCAAACGCCAAAGCACATGCTACAAAACCCACAGCTCACATCTCAAAAGAAGGTGACTTGCTTCGTATTGTGGTCACCAATAAAATCTCTTGGTGGCAGAACACCCTCTTAAACCTAGCGCAGTGGACACGGCGCATTGATCCAATTCATAGAGATAAGAGTGTCTACCGCAAGATTATGGGCCGCGAAGGATTGGGCCTCAATATGATTAAAAAGAGTGCCCATAGCCTTGGAGGCAAGATGATTCTTAGATGGCAGGCTTGTATTTTTGAAGTGGGGCTAGAATTCCCAGTGCGCTTTTCTGATATTATTACTGAAGTTAAAGACTTAACTGAACCAGAAACAGAAAAGAAACAAAAAAAAGAGCTTGTGATCTTTTTGAAAGTTCCTGAAAACATTGAAGAAGCAACTATTTTGGGTTTGACCTCTTACCTTCGAACAGAAGAGAAACTTAAGGAAATGTTAAATCTATCACAAGTTGAAGAAATTATTGTTGACCACGATATGGAATTAAATCATGCTCAAGTCGCTAAAATACGGCGGATCAAGAATAAATGGCTCCTTCGTGGTATAGCGCAGAATATCGAACGCCGGGACCTTAAACGAGGATGAACCTGGAACTTCTACCTAAAAACTGGTTAATTGTAGACGATCATGTAGGCGATGCGCAGCTTATTGCTAGTGCTATTCCTGAAGGTAGCCGTATTGTAGATATCGCTCATGACCTGAAAACAGCAGAAAATCAGTTAAAGCAAAAAATATATGATGTCGTCATCCTGGATTACTATTTCAAAGGCACAAAAGAAACGGGGGTAGACCTTATCCCTATTATCCGCGATCTGTTTCCAGGCCTTCCCTTAATCATGATTTCAAGTTCCGATGAAGGGGAGATCGTCAAGGCAGCTATACGCAATGGTGCCGATGTTTTTGTAAAAAAATATCCTGACGTCAAACTCTTACGAACAACATTAGCAATTGCTGCTGTACAAGCGCAAGAAATTCGAGCTGGTCAGTCTGATAAAGGAAACTTCTCCCATCTTTTCATGACAGCACAAGTGCGCAGCGAGATGAAGTCAACAATTCGCAAGCGAAGTGAAAAGGTCCTTATTTCGGGAGCACGAGGATGTGGCAAGACAACGATCGCCAAAGTATTTGCTGCTGGCTTTATGCGCAATTACTATAAAAATAGCCCACGAAGCATTATTTATATTGACTGCGCTGAGCAAAAAACGGTTGAAGAAAAGCTATTTGGCCGTGAAGGTCAGGGTGAATTTGGCTTGAGTTCTTTTGAGCGTGCCATGGGTGGCGTACTCATCCTTGATAATATTGACGCGCTGCTACCTGAGTGGCATGAGCGATTAAAAAAGATCTTTCTTGATAATGAAGCTATTGGCAATGATGATGATACAGTAGTGAACTTAAAGAAGATCAAGGTCATCTCTACTATGGGCAAAGGAATAGTTGAGCCGCAGATTGCTGGATTGCTAGCAGCTGCAACTGACCTTGAAGTCATCCTTGAGCCCATCTCAGAGCTTTATACTCAAGTAGAAAAGATTATCGAGAAGCTTGCCCATCGCAAGATTCAGTTTACACAAAAAGCTATTGATCATTTGGCCACAGTGATCCGAGTTGTTGATTTCAAGATGGGATTTTTATCTCTATCTGGCTACATTAATAATGCTATTTGCCATGCTCTTGAAGAAGGTAAATCAAAAGTCTATCAAGCCGACTTCCCGCCATTAGGCATCGATTCTATGATGAGGATGGAGCTTGACCGCCAAATTTTTCATGGCAAAGATGGCGAACTTTTAACTTATGCAATACGTTCCGGTCGCAACTATCCTGCCGCGCAGAAGCTTTTGAAGAAAGTTATGATCAACTATGCCACTGAGATTTATGAAGGCAATATTAGCGCTGCTGCTGAGGCACTAGGAATCTCCCGCGCTGCTCTAAACGAAGTGAATTGACGTCATTAGTCGCTGGCGGTTGTTTCGTAAATTCACACCAGCGACTAATTTGCACTTAACACTACTCCGCGAATTTAGGGAATTTCCCTAAATTCTTAGCCATGCATTATAGAGCTAGTTTGTAATAGCAGCCTGGCATAAGACGGTGTTCTGGGGAGCTGCGCG
>CALBMD010000308.1 GCA_937896265.1 uncultured Pseudomonadota bacterium | reverse complement strand
TTGATATTGCCTTCTCGATTGCCAGATCTGACAGAAGAAGATCTTCAGGCCCATAATAATGATTTCACCTTGAACACCAGTTGGAACGAAGTTCCTACCCTTAATATCGGAGCAAGTCTTCCCATTGAGGATCAAGCAAATAGCCATCTCCCCAATGTTGACTATAAATGGTTTTTTTCTGAAGATTTCATGGATAATATAAACAATTTTGATTTTTCTAACGTGCCACCAAAGCCTAGGAGCAGCATCGCAAAAGAAAGAAATCGAGCCTCGGCGAGGCGGAGCAGAGAGCGGTTTTCCTCTAAATTCCAGAGTAATTTAAACAGAGTTCAGCATGGGTTGGTTGCTCTGAATGAGGCAATAACAGATAAAAAACTTGAACTCACACAAATAAAGAATTCATTTTTGAGTGCTGATTGCAAAACTGCTCTAGAGACATTAATTACTTTCAAATTGATCGATGAAGTTAGTGCCCGGCTGTTATATACGCCTCCTCTCTTGGCTGCGACCACAGCCGAGGTAAAAGACAAGAGGCAAAAGAATAATTTGACTTTTGAAGAACAGCAAGCGCGAAGGATGGAGAGGAATCGCCAAAGTGCCGCGCGGTCGCGACAACGAATGCTAGACAAAGCGGCTGCCGCTGAAAAGATAGCTAGCTGGCTTGAGAGCATTTGCCCTCCTGGTCGCTTAGTAGGCTAAGCAAACATTTTTCACCTCAGTGAAGAAATCCAAAGCAGCAAAACCGCCTTCTCGCCCAAGTCCCGAGGCTTTTACTCCTCCAAAAGGAGTTCGCAAATCGCGATTCATCCAGCAATTGATCCACACAATGCCAAAGGCTAGGTTGCGAGACATGCGCTGAGCCCTGCCAAGATCACGTGTCCAAACATTAGCTGCTAGGCCGTATTTGGTGTTATTTGCTAACAGCTGAGCTTGCTCCTCAGAATCAAATGGCATGATGGTGGCGACCGGCCCAAAAATCTCCTGCTGGTTAACAGCACTCTCTAGGCTTGCTCCTTCAATTAACGTTGGCGCGTAAAAATACCCTCCAGCGCAACGGCCACTGCCTTGCAGGGCTGTACCGCCACAAAGAATACTTGCACCTTCTTGGCGCGCTAGCTCGACATAACCAGCCACTTTTTCTAAGTGCTGCCGTGATACTAAAGCTCCTTGATCAGAAGTTGCTATGAGTGGATCTCCTACACGCAGCTTCTGCACTCGCGCAAGCAGGCTTTGCTTAAATTCCTCATAAAGAGATCGCTCAACAAGAATACGAGAACCGCACAGACAGATTTGTCCCTGGTTAGAAAACGCCGCTCGCGTTACTTCAGTTAACGCCAGATCAAGATCAGCATCAGCAAAAACGATGCTAGGGTTTTTGCCCCCCAACTCTAAAGAGACCTTACGAAACGAAGGAGCCATCAAGGTTGCTATGCGCTTGCCTGTTTCTGTACCGCCAGTGAAAGAGATAGCTTCAATCTCGGGAGCTTGACAAAGAAGCTGCCCAATGCCAGCACCACGGCCATGAAGTATCTGTAGCACACCAGCTGGCAACCCTGCTTTATGGCAAATAGCCCCAAGCATGCTAGCTGTCAGCGGAGTAATTTCAGACGGCTTACCGATAACAGTGCAGCCTGCAGCTAAAGCCGGAGCTATCTTCCACGTAAAAAGATAAAGTGGCAAGTTCCAAGGTGAAATACAGCCAACAAGCCCAAGAGGTTCCCTAAGAGTGTAATTTAGAATTTGGGCTGATGTGTCGTAGCATTCAGAGCGATAACCAGCAATGCTACGAGCAAAAAACTTAAAATTAAGTGCTGCCCGTGGAATATCAACTCGCTTAGCCAGGGCTAGTGGCTTGCCGTTATCTTTTGACTCAGCCTCAGCCAGTTCACTTGCTTGCTCCTCAATAAGGGCGCCTATGCGCTCCAAAATAGCCCCACGGTCCATATAAGACATTGCTTGCCAGGAACCTTGTGCCACTTTCGCTGCAGCAATAGCTACCTCCAGATCAGACGCTGTCGAATCGGCGAGCTTAGCATAGACTTCGCCTGTAGCTGGTTCAAAGCACTCTAGCCACTGGTTTTCTAACGGATCAACGTAGACACCATTTATGAAATTTTGGATGCGCTGCATGCTTACTCCAAATGTTATGTTAATTGGCAATGCATCGTTTTTACTTGGAGGGGCGAGGTTCCCTCGCCTTTCAAACCCGCTTCCCCTAATTCACACCTCAGCAGCGGTTCCTTCGAAATTTATGTTTCAACAATCTTTACAAACACTGAGTACGGCCACCATCCACAGGTAGGTTAATCCCATTTACATAAGAAGCTGCTGAAGAGCATAAAAAGCCAACACAGGCAGCAATCTCTGCTGGTTGTGCAAAGCGTCTTAGGGGAATAAGCTTCTGCTCTTCTGCAATAACTTCTTCAATACCTAGCTTCAAAGTCTTAGCTTTATTCTCTAATACAGCTGTTAACCGCGATGTTAGGGTTGCTCCAGGCAGAACATTATTGACGGTGATACCAAAAGGGCCAAGCTCATAGGCAAGAGTCTTCGCCCAGCTAGCAACAGCCCCTCGCACCGTATTAGAAACACCAAGCCCTGGGATAGGCTGCTTAACAGACGTTGAAATAATATTGACGATACGCCCAAATCCTTTTTCTTTCATGCTAGGAAGACATACCTGCATCAGAGTATGAAAAGCCATTAAATGCGGATTAAATCCTTTAAGAAAATCATCTAATTTTGCCTGATGGGCAGGGCCTGGCATTGGCCCTCCCGAGTTATTGATTAAGATGTCAAATTTATTGCCGCTAGTTTCCATGTAGTGCTGCATAGTCTGCAATAAAGAAACACTATCACTCAAATCGCCCACAATATAGTCATGGGGGTTTACGGGGCAAGGAGCCAGGCTTTCTAAGGCCCGCTTTAATTTATCCTCATGGCGTGCTAAGAGCGTACAGCTTTTACCTGCTACGGCAAGCTCTTGTGCTACGGCAAGGCCAATACCATCACTAGCACCAGCAACTAAAGCGCGATTACCTAAGAGTTGAGTATTCATAGCATCTCCCAACAAGGACCCCTACTGAAGAGACCACGACGCCTCTTACGCAAGTTCCAAATCCTTGCTTGCTTGCAAAAAAATCAACAATTTTTAGTAAGACAGCCCTGTTAAAGAAACCAGTCTCTCATGTTAGCGGAAAGTCACCTTGACGTCAGTGCTATTTCTTTTTAATTTGTTGCTGGCGCTCCTAGCCATAGGCAAGAGCCACAAAATCCCCTTGAATTCAAACTAGGACATAAAAGTACATGGAACAGCGAGACGAGGAACTGCAACAGGCAGTTTTTGATTCAATTGACGATCTAGATCCAGAACATAATTTGCCACGGTCAGAGAAAAACAAGATCGCTTATGATACCGTCATGGAACAAAAGATCACTGATGGCGAGTGGGTGTTCCAAAAGATCCAAGAATCCAAGAAAGAATTCAAACGAAAGCGCAATGTCGCTCTGATTCGCGGTTATCAGCCTTTTACCTGCCTTAACAAGCGCGTTTATCGCAAGATGCTGGCAACATTTGGTCAAGAAGTCCTTGAACTCATGAAAAACCACCTTTCTGATCCAGAAGATATCTACCCAAAATGGGGATATCGCTTTGCTTATGCTATCAAAGAAATCGGTCTTGAAGACTGCAAACAGAACTGTGACAATATTTATACCTTCGTTATCCAACACCCCAAGTGGGAGGAAACAAAGGAAATTAGCGCTACCAAGTTTTCGGAGTGGATAAACGAGGATTTGTAACTTAGGAGGCAACCATGGCTAAAGAAAATTTTTTTTCCGACAATGAGGACATTCTCTTTAATTTTGCCAAGCTTGATTTCACCGAAATCTACAAAAACCTTGACCCTGTTCACAAAGAGATTGTGTCAGCAGAGTCTCCTGAGGACTACAAAAAAACATGGTACGAGCTGCTTGAGTCTGCTGGTAGCTTGTTAGGCAAAGAGATTGCTAAAAACGCCTTAAAAATCGATGCCTCGCCATTGATCCTAAAAGACGATGTTGTTACTTCACCTAAAGAGCTTGAAGAAAACATCGCTAAGATGCTTGAACTCGGCGTAGCGCCCTTGACTGTGACACCGCATTACGGTGGCATGGGCTTTGACTATTTTTTGGCCCTTCTTGCTGGCGAAATGGTAAATAAAGCCTGCCCGTCTACTCTTATGAGTGTGATCTGGTATGGCTCTATCGCGGAGGTGCTAGAGAAGTTTGCTAGCGAAGAGCTAAAATCTGAATACATTCCTAAACTTGCTAGCGGCGAGTATTCAGGCAGCATGGCCCTGACTGAAGCCGATACTGGCTCTGATTTGGCAGCTATTCGCACTTATTGTGAAAAGCAGCCTGATGGCAGCTATAAAGTCTTTGGCAACAAAAGGTTTATCACCAATGGCGCCAGTCAAGTATGTTTGATGCTAGCTAAAAGCGAAAAAGGTGCTGTCGGTCTTGATAAGATTAGCATGCTCCTTTGCCCTCGCATCCTTGATGGCAAGCCTAACTATAAGGTAAATAAGCTCGAAGAAAAGATGGCTATGCATGGTTCCGCTACCTGCGAGCTCTATTTTGATGGCTCCAAAGCGTTCTTAATTGGTGAAGAGAACATGGGCTACCGCTACATGCTTCATCTTATGAACTCAAGCCGTATTGGTACAGCATTCCAAGCAGTTGGATCTATGGACGCTTGCCTTGAGCTGGCTCAAGATTTTGCCAAAGAACGCAAGACCTGGGGCAAACCAATTGCTCACCATGAGCTGATTGCTGAAAAGCTCCTTGATATGGAAACAGAGCTTCAGGCATTTCGCTCTTTGAGTTACCGCTGCGGCTATTTTCTCTGCCTGGCGACACTAAAAGAAAAGGCGATAGAGTCTCCTGATCTGTCAGCAAAAGAACGCGATAAACTGCGCCATGAGCTTGTGCAACATGCTCGTGAACTACGCCGCCTAACACCTCTTGTAAAATACTGGGCAGGTGAACGCGCACCTGAGTTTGCCCGTCAAGCGATGCTCATTATGGGTGGCTCTGGATTTATCAAAGAGAGCAAAGTCGAATTCTGGCTACGTGAGAGCCAAATCTATGGCATCTACGAAGGTACGTCTCAGATGCAGGCTTTGATGTGTTTGAAAGACACTTTCAAGCATGTGATGTCGCGTCCGCGTGACTTTATTGATGAACTCGTAGGGAGTACATACTCACGGCTTTCTTTAGTCGACCCGACACAACGCAAGCTTAGCACTATTAAGCATCATGTAGCACAAGCAACATTAAGCATTTTGCTACGTGTTACCGCCTCGAACTTGAAGCAGTCTGTTTCGCAAAGCCTGGAATCTGACGTCATGTCTATGATCAAGGCCCTGACGAAGATTAAAGCCAAGAAGCTAGTCAATTTCAAGAATTTCCGACCAGCTCTTATACATGCCGAACGACTTATTCAAATGAAATGCTATGAGGCACTAGCAGAAGAACTAGTCAATAATGCCCAGCTTGATCCTGCCCGGAAAATGTTTGCCGATCGATTTTTGCACATAGCCACAAACAAGGTTGTTGCCCTGAGAGATTTGATTACTAACGACGACCCTGTGCTCTATGAGGTCCTGGCAGCAAACGACCCGCAAAAACCAAAAACTGAAAAGAAATCC
>CALBMD010000307.1 GCA_937896265.1 uncultured Pseudomonadota bacterium | reverse complement strand
CACACCTCTGCTTGTTACAGAACAAGATCTGCCAAAAGTGAGCGTTTTGGCGAGCTTTAAAATCATTTTTGCCTCCTTAGTCGGGCCAAGTTTAGCAGGCTTTTTAGCTGCCAGCATGGGTGCCGCCTTAACCTATTCAATAGATCTTGTATCCTTTGTTGCTTCGCTAATCTTTTTAATCAAGATTAAGACTGTAATACCAAGTGAGAGTTTGACCAGTAAGGAAGGAAGTGTTGTAAAACAGATTTTAGATGCTGCTCTCTATCTGCGATCACGTAAAGATATTTTAGGTTCTTATATTGTTGATTTTTGTGCCATGGTATTCTGTATGCCCCATGTACTATTCCCAGCTTTAGCGATTGAATATGGCCAGGAGAAAATGATGGGAGTACTTTACGCAGCAGTTGGTGCTGGATCTATGGTTTTATCTCTAACAAGTGGCTGGACTACAAAAGTACACCGAATTGGTCTTTGGATTGCCCTCTCAGCGGGTGGATGGTCTCTTTCGATTGCCTTAGCAGGCTCTTTTCGCGTCTTTGGGGTGCTAACTTTGGGGCTCTTTCTGGCAGGAGCCTGCGATAGCCTAAGCGGCATCTTTCGCATGACGATGTGGAATGAGAGTATTCCAAGTCAATACCGTGGCCGCCTTGCTAGCTTTAGTATGCTTAGTTACACAAGCGGCCCACTTCTTGGTAATGCTGCGATGGGTTTTATGGCTTCAATGTTTGGTTTACAACAATCCTTACTGATCGGCGGATGCATT
The DNA here is from genome assembly GCA_937896265.1 of uncultured Pseudomonadota bacterium. Taxonomy (GTDB): domain Bacteria; phylum Bdellovibrionota_B; class Oligoflexia; order Oligoflexales; family Bog-1112; genus CALBMD01. The sequence goes on along the minus strand of CALBMD010000307.1, from coordinate 14,773 downwards.
GCTTTTGGAACGGTAGTGCTTTCCAGCATCGCCCTGCCAGAGTTTTATGGGTACCAACGAAGAGGGTATACCAGCCAAAATAATATCTGAGACATAAGATGCCTCTCATTTTTTTAAAAAAATCAAAGCAAACAGTCTCTTACAAAATTGTTAAAAACGTTTTTAAAAAACAACCGATGCCCAGCAGTGACTTGAAAGGCTAACTTTTCACTGTATGAGGTCGGTTGTGAACAAATCATTGATTTTAAAATTGATCTGCACTGTAGCCCTCAACGAGGCGATCGTTGGCACTGCCTTCGCAGAAGCAAGAAATGCTTACTCATGCGGACAGGTAGATGTAAATCAAACATTTAGTGATGGTATTCCAATATGCCCAGACTCGGTGAGAACAGAAAGTGTCTGGTCACTATTACAATGTGCTTATGGAAAATCGAAAAAATTAAAAGACATTAAAACCGAAGATGTAAACAACCTTGCAGCCCTTTTTGATCAGCTGCAATCTCACGTTGATCGATCTCGATCTATTGAAAACTTTGCAATGAACCCTATTGCCAAAAATGCAGATATAATCTTGCAAAAGGCAGATGCTGTAGGTCTACAAGCTTGCCGTTCTGTAGACATTAGTAAAAAAGATTCTTTCCTATTATTTTATACAAAGCCAGGCATCCTCGATAACACAGGCGGATTTTTCGGCATCCGAGAGGTAAAGTCTTCCAGAATAGTGGTTTTATTACCACATGATGATACTGACGGTTATGCAGTTTCTGGAAAAGAAGCCTTCTCGCAAACCAACGCATTTGGTTTTCTTTCAAATACCAATGATAGAAAGCGCTTTGGAGGTCGTGCTAATGATTGGTCACATGAAAAGGAAAACTGGGGGTTCAAATTTTTTCAAAATTTCAACAGACTTTCAGTCAACGCTTACAGAAACAAACCTTTTTTTATGAATATGCATGGCCAAGCTGATACTTCTTCCTACTTATCCTATGCAGGACCAGAGAGGCCAAATTCTCTTGAAGCCTATAATACCGCTGTGTCAGAAGTGCTTCCTGGGTTAGAAAGGAAAAAATTTACCGTGCATTATATTATTCGTTTTGAAATACCGCATCAAAGTGATCGTTATATTCAAAGTGAATTACCAGCAGCTCGCCATATAAAAGGCACACCTATTTTGAATATAGTCAAAAAACTCGAAATGCCTTCAGTCGATAATCCAGATGAACCAAGGTTTCCTTTCATCTGGGGCAATCCAGGTGAAACTGAATAAACCTTCCAGGAACCCGAGGTATCCGATTGAGCCATGGTCATCACCAGCCGTCGTGCCGCACCGGCCCGACTGGCGTCAGGTGATCTGTTTGCTTTACTCATGAATTAGCAGCATTGAAATGGCTGCGGAGAACATTAGCGACGCGTTCATAAAACAATGGCTGCCGTCACCAAATTTAGGCCACTGGCCCTACACCTCTTGATTTCTTCAAAATCCCACATTTATTTGCTTTTTCAAACCCAGTCATATTTTTGGACTCTTTCTGTTCATTGTTGGGTGTCAAGCCTTCGATAAGCCTGGACAAAAAATAATTCCTTTGCGAGCGCTTTAAGTAAATATTGATTGGCGGTGACTGCATGAATGAGCAAGCTCTAAAAGAACGACTTAGAAAATCGGCCTGGGATGACAGGAGGCTTTTCATGTCATCCCCTGCGCCGTAGGCGCGTCGGGGATCTGTTTCGCATTATCCGGGTAACCATCACGACACAGTAACGCAGCAGCAACCGACTAGAAATTCGGGTTTGAGTTATAGAGATAGCTAATCGGGTTATACCAACTGTCTTTAGATCCAAATATAGCCACATAGGCCTATTCGGCATTTAGGAAGTTGTCCGGGATATGAAAGTGTTTTACGAGATTATTTGGAATAGCCTTGAGGCTATTTTCTGTAACTATATATTTACTAAAATAATTTAACAGTCGTTTAAAAAACACGAAATCTGGATCTGATCTATTATGTTCCCTCAAAAAGTCACGAGCTTCTTCTGAAATTCCATATGTATCCGGATTAAATATCAGCCCATCATGTCTTGATAATACCCTTTCTTCGGATGAAAGAAGTAGTCTACAGTCATTCAGATCAAGTCTTTTTGGAATGATACCGGGTTCAAATAAAAGAACCTCCTTTCCAATATGATAGGCTCGATAGTAGTTTACGCCTTTGACTCCAAAGTTTCTCCTCTTTGCATCCAGTACTTGGACTCCCGCTAAGGATACGCCGGCCCAGATTCCGATACTGGTTTCAAAAATGATAGAATCTGGAATTGACCTGTTATTTTCGAAATAGTCTTCCATATCGGCATCAACCAACTCCATTTCCACCTGCTGTTGAATTTTGTTTATGTTATAGAAATAGGGGACGTCATCAAAATTATTAGCAAAAAGTTTCTTAATCCAATTGGGCGATTTAGGGTTAATTTTTACTTTTTCAGCTGGAACACGCCTCGAGAAGTAAATACCATAAATTCTTGGAAAGAATTCACTCACAGGTTTTTGATTTTCTGTTCCGACTGCCAACTGATGGGTTCTAATCATTACTTCTGCAGCCCGATCTAAAGTTTTTTTGTAATATGTTCTGCTGTTTTCCCATTCTTCTGCCTCCACTGATAGTGTATTTGGTCTTAGTGCAATCCGATCTCCAGCTTTCAACCCGAGATTGGGCCGATCATATTTTAAATTCGCACCAAAGACGAAAGCTTGACCTCCGGCTCCTATTAACTCAACGTTGGAATAGAGATCATCACCGCTATTGGTATTTCCTACGAAATCCGGCTGCTGGGCTACAAGGTTCTCGAAAGTCTCACTATGACTTTGATCAATCAGAGGGGCGTGTAACAAGAGGTTTGCGATAAACTCGTCCACTAGTCTAGGCTCTTTGTTGAAGAAATGTACCTTTTTGCATTCGGCCAAAAGCTCCTGCTGCACAGCCTCTGAGATTGTGGCATAGGCACTGAATTGAAGTAGTGAAAAGATGAATACTAAGGGAGACAGAATTTGATATGAAAAACTTCGCCCCAAATGCGTTTTCGTTCCTGGAGATGATTCCATTATTAAAGTCCCTACAGATGCTGATTATTTCTTTTTGCTGTTGTTGAGTTAACTTTGGGCGGCACCCACTCAGCACTGCTGATTTCTTCTAAAACCTCATCTTTGCTGTTGCTAGAATTTAGATGCGTAAGCCCTAGTCAGTAATTAGCATGTAAAAATTTTCACGGATACCGCTATCACGTAAGTTACGCTCTAGGTTCCTAATATCAGATGAGACTGAGTCTATCTTTGACCTGTATGAACCCCATTCTCAAAAAAAGGCTTTAAGGAGTTATCACTAAATTGTCCATTATCCATCCATTGGAAACTCGATGTTAAAAAATAATGTATAAGAAGCCAAATTGCTAAAAAGCAGATTCAGTTTTCTTGCCGCCTATGAATTTTTTGAGCTTGGATTTTGGCAGCCAAAGTAATGCCGCAAATGATCTTTTTGCCTTAAGACGAAGTCGCTACTCAAGGCGATGAGTCAATCAAGATCCAAGTTTCAATTGATAAGACCTCGCGGTCATCCTTGTCAATATTTTTTGAGTCTAAAAATCTAAACCTAAAAAAGCAAATAGGACCGAACCGATTTTTTATGTCAATTTGACGTATACCCTAGCTTGAGATGCGCCGGTAAAGTCGGCAGGAGGTAGTGGATGAAAGTTCATGTTGCCGCTCATTGACTGTCCACCCTTTCTGGGGAAGTCCACATCCTGTCATATGGTGATCTCGGTGATGGATCCGAGGTAACGATAAGGCCAATCAGGGATATGGGGCAAGAGCAACCTAGGCTGAAGGCACTCGATATATCTTGGAAGAGAATAAAGTGATGGTATTTGTAGCCGCTTTTGGTAAAGCACAACTCCACAATGTTGCTTTATTTTGCGCAGACTACAGAATACTTTCCTTGAGCTCTTGAGCAGAGTTCGGATACTTCTCTGGCCGTTAGAGCTCGTTTATAAAGTCTTGCAGCGCTGATCGAACCTGTGAAGCCAAGCGAAGCATCCGCTTCATCCGAGTTACGACCAATGATTACCGGGTTTGTATTACTTGGTAACTCTCCGATATCATTAAGATGAAGCTCGGCTTGTAATACCCCATTCACGTAGATTCTTTGAACATGACCATCATAGCTGGCGACTACTTGCTGGAGTCCTGGTTTAATAGGATCCTTGCTAAGCAAGGAGTAGCGTAGCTGATGTTTCCAAAGCAGGAACTCATAATGCTTATTATTTAGCCGCAAACCCCAGCCATTTCTTTCATCGCTTTTTGTCATGATCGCGCCGTTTTCACTTTTTTCTGGAATGTTAATCCAGGTTACCAGACTTAGCTCTTCAGGATGCATCTTGCCGTTATCTGGTACGACAACATGTGTGTTCGCTTTTCCAATAAAGGTAAGCTTAAATGGATCCATTTTACTGCCTTTACCGGTCCATCCTTTGTGCGCGTTGCAATCATTGAATTCAGCAAGAGCGGCTGGCTCATTCTTTGTGACTCCGTCAAACCAAGAAAGCTGATCATCCTCGCAGCCACCTTCCACATAAGCATCAGTGCTGTTTTTTGCGCGGGTCGCGTCAAGATTGAATACTAAATCTTCTTTCGCATATTCAGAATCATCTTCTAACGCGCAAATCGTTGATATATAGCCCTCTTTAAGGCATGGCGCGGTTGCGGAAAAAATGAGGGTACAGCTCGCATTCACTGGGTCGAGAGTATAGGTATCTCCTGACATAAGTGGCGAAAATGGCGGTGAAGACCACGAACCAGTGCAAGTACCTGTCTGGTTTGTAGTCAGGTCATAGCCAGAGTCTGCAGTAACAGTAAAGCTTGGCGTATCTCCCGCAGATACATACTGTGTACCGCTTGGGCTTACTGTTACGTTCGTAGAGTCATTAGATCTGATGGTATAACCTGCTCTGAAGACAATATTACAATCGGCTGTAACGCTGCCTGTTGTATAAGTTGTGCCACCTGAGATCAGCGATTGTTTAAATGCTGGCCAATCTCCATCGCAGCCACCTGTGACAGTGACGTTTGTGTAATTTAATGTCATACCGCTGTTTGGGGTAACGGTGAAAGTTGTGATTGAATTATGATCAACAGTGCGTGAGGTGTAGTTGATCGAGACGTTTGAACTGCCGGTTGTCGTGACTGTATGTGTTTGCACAGCAGAGAATATAACTGTGCAATTTGAGGAAATTGCTCCAGTTGTATAGACATCACTTGACGGTGTCAAGACGCCAGACCAAGAGCCAGCAGGGCAAGTGCCTGTGACTGTCGTGCTTACTCTATACCCCGAAGCAGGAGTTACAGTAAACGAAGTTGTCGCGTTGAGATTCACCGTCTGAGCTGTGTTTGGGCTCAGGGTTAAGTTAGTTCCTGATGGTGTAACCGTGTAGGTTACTGGTGTGGGTGCAAACACTACGGTACAATCAGCGACGATGGCGCCGGTAGTATAGCCCAAAGTTGTTGTAGCACCTCCGACGTTCATTGTAAGCTCTGGATCCCAAGAACCAGCTGGACAGGTTCCACTCACACTACCTTTGTTATAGCTGGCATTGTAAGTGACCTCAAAACGCTTAGTTGCGCCATGTTGGACTGTTTGTACCGTCGACGGATCAACGGTGCCGTTCGTAATCGATGGTGTTACGGAATGACTCTGAGAAGTCGCGGTTGCAGCAAAAATGACAGTGCAACTTGCAATGATTGCACCAGTTGTATAAACACGGCTTGCAGACGTGAACGCGGCTTCCCATGAACCGGCAGGGCAAGTCCCTGTAACTGTAGCTGAAATAGAGTAACCACTCGCAGGTATAACTTCTAAGGTGACCTTTTCACCTGCATTAACCGTCTGCGCTGCTGATGGTGTGATTGTAAGGTTTTGACCAGATGAGGTGACAGTATAACCTAATGTATTGATTAGATTGGTAATCAATACGGATGCCGGAACATCGATCTCAGTGGTATTTACTAAAGGATAAACCCAAAAGTAAGTACTGCCGTCGGGAAGAGCTGTTCCTGCAGCAATAGTAAGTGTCAAAGAATTAGTTGTCGCATCAATTTTGCCAGCAAGCTGGACTTTGCTCTTTGATTTGTCTGAACCACCAAAATAAATCGCATAACCGGTGATACCGCCAGTCACTGCTGGTTTGGTTACCGTCACTGTACCGCCGATGTTTATGCTACCGTCGGTATCGGTAAATGCGATGCCTGCGGGGGTAAACACGATGCTAGTGCCAGAATCGATTTTTGAAGAGACATTTGTATCAATAATATTGTCTTTAAATATCTTGTATTGCTCAGTCGTTGATGTACCTAGGGTGCTTTTTACATCTTTGGAATAGGTTTTCAGAGTTTCGGTAAACTTATTCGCTAGATTTTCTGCAATCTCCGCTTTGCTTGATGTTTTGCTATCTGAAGTTGGCTGCAAAGCACTAACAACTTGTCCTTGCAAGGTTTGGTCATTAATTATTTTATAAAGCAGGCCATTTTTTATTGCAGACGAATAGGTGTTAAGATCGGTAGTTACGTCGGTGCGTGCGCTTTGTTCAACTTCTGTCAGCGTGGTTTCAAGAACGCTAAGCAGTTGTTTGTAGGTATCCAGAGCAGTGGTGCTAAAATCTCCGGCTACAACGTCGCGCACAAGCTCATAGCTAAGAGTTGTAATTAAAGAAAGATCAACAGGGTTGTCAGTAGGTGCTTTTCCTGGAAGGATGCCAGAACGCAGTGCCGCTAGAGAGTTTGAATCTGAATCAGTTAGCGTGGTGTCGGCAGAGACTAATTCGAAGCGGAATGAATAACCATCCGTGCTCAAAAGTTCTGTTGGTACCTGCAAAAATGCGTCAAAATCTTTTTTTACATCCTCTAAAGACACTAGAAGACCTGTTTCTGCTGCCGAACCAGGAAAACCGATGGGCACTTCAACGGTATCTTCCGCGCCTTGCATATAAGCGTGTAAATGAAATTTACGCGTTTCACTGGTGACTGTGGGTCCTGTATCTTCAGCGATTTTAAAGAGAATGTTAACATGAACGAAAACATCCTTAGTTTTATCGAAAATAAATAATGTTTTTGCAAGATATCCGTCGCCTTTACCGCAGGATACTAAGCCAGCTAAAACTAGTGCGAATATTGCAAGTAGCTTTTTCATTTGATCCTCACGTAAAGTGCAAGTTGCATGGATAGAAATGAACCGTCAAATCCACCGGAAATATTGTAGTAAGCAAGTTCTGGCGCTAGTTCAAAATGCTCTGCGAGCTTGTATCCAGCTCCTACAGTGATAGCGCTGCCGATATCTGTACCGCGTGAACCTGTGTTCTGTTCTTGTGTGATGTCGCGAGTGATTTCGCCATCCCAAGGGAAGACACCGAGCGTTAGGCCAACAAAAGGCAACCAGTTTTGGTAATTCCAAATATAGTCAGCACGCAGGGCATAACTTTTTAGGTTAAGGTAACCGGACAGCTCTGGGTTTTTTGGCGTCTTAAAAGTCATTTTGCTCAAATAAAATCCTACGCGAGCTCGATTGGCATCTTTTAGCTCAAAGTTTTTAGCTATACCCAAACCATAGGCAACAGCGGATTTCTCTTCAGTAGCAAAGAATCCCGTTGGTATAATCAGACCAGCAAAAGGTACAATGTCAAAATCAGGTAATTTAAATGGTTCGCGCGGTTTTTCTGCTACAATAGTTTCTGGAACTGGTTCTGTTGCTGGCTTTGGAATTTCTGGAATCCAAAGTAAGGCAGCGCGTCGATTTACTTTGTTGGCAGCTATACTGTGGCCTTGATCGATCGGTTGATCCATGCCAAAAGCAAGAATAGTAATCTTGGTCGAAGTTAAACCAAGTTGTAGCATGCGTTCATAGACAACAAGAGCACGATGAAAGCTCAGATTCTGGTTGTAGATATTGTTTCCTTGCATATCGGTGTGACCACTAATCTGAAGTTTGCCAGGGGCATTAGCAAGACCTTGGGCAAAGCAGATAAGGCCAGCCTCATCATTAAATATTGCGCTATCGAACGAGAAATAAACGCTGTAACTGTTACTGCTGTTAGCTGAGCATTTTTCAGATTTTGCTAGCACAACCGGTGCCGAAAAACCTGCCGTGCGTGTGACTGTGATTGAATTTTTTTCGTTTAAACCTTTTCCTTCACTTTCAGGGTGTAATATCCCTGATTTTTCTCTGCTAATTCGCGCTGGATCGACGCCATGCTGCACCAAATACTGCAGTAGATATAAGGAGCGGGTTTCGCTCAACTGGTAGTAGCGTCCTTGCGTCTCTTGCCGTGCTGGGTAGCGAATAACGACACCCGCGTTAGCACTATTGCTAAGCTCCATCGCAAGTTTTTTCAGCTGTTCAAGGTCTGTTTTTTTTGCCGTTAGTTCAAAATTACCATAGTGCATGCGCAATTCAGCCCTGAGAAGGGGGCTGAAACAAAAGAGAAAAAGAAGGAAAGTCCATTTCAAGAAATTTGATGCCACGAGTCCCCCCGTTTTTGTCTTTTGTTTTTTATTTTTTCATCGACGATTTCTTAGAAAAAATAATCGGCAAAAAAAGCACCGTTATTTTTGTTGTCTAGAAAACCATTCAAATACTATGCTTTTGATATAAGAAAACTCATCAAAAAATCAAAACTAGAAAAACCATCGCACCGTTAAGTTTTTTTACATGGAGATGCAATGCTGATAGGTTACGCTCGGGTATCAAAAGCAGATGGATCTCAAAGCATCGACCTGCAAACTGATGAACTCATTCGTTATGGCGTCAAATCATCGTGAATCTATTTTGATCACGCTTCTGGCAAAAGCGATAAGAGACCCGGGCTAGAAAATTGCCTAAAAGCGCTGCAACCAGGAAATACCCTAGTGGTTTGGAAACTTGATCGTCTCGGTCGCAATCTAAGGCATCTTGTCGAAACTGTCGAGGAACTGAGGTTGCGCAATATTAGCTTCAAAGTATTCTCTGGGGCTGGATCTGATATTGATACAAGCACCGCTAATGGCCGGCTCTTCTTTGGGGTTTGCGGCGTTGGCTGAATATGAACGGCAGCTAGAACCATGGCTGGCCTAAGAGCAGCCGTAATTCCAAATTGATCGGAACAATTCGTTAATTTATCAAGCGCTTCTTCCTTCAAGCTTCTTAAGTCTGTTCTCAATCTCAACAAGACGTTTGTCTATTGGCTTCTCATTCACTTGGATTTGAAATTCCAAGTGAACCGAAAATAGGTTAAGGTTGGCATAAAAAGATCGCCTACCATGTAAATTCGGAGCCTCTTTATGGATGTAAATGAAGCAAAAATTTATCTTCTTACGTTAGAAAAACAGGGGGTAGTTGCCAGCATGGAGGCGATCGAGAGGATCGGAAAAACGCTAGAGGCCCTAGAAAAGATGAAATCTGGCAAAGATATCCCTAAATCATGGCTTCTCTATGATAAAGGCTGGGAGGCACCAAATGGCGAAGAAATCCGGGAAACGTTTCGTCCATATACAGGCAGCCAAGTTGCCAAAATGTTGGGTATTACGAATGCAAGAACTGTGAGGAAATGGATAGGCGAAGAGCCAAAGATTCCATATGCAAGTTGGCGTCTCTTTTTGATTTTGACCGGTAGGGTGATTTGATTAGGTTATTTGCCTCTCAGAGATTCAATGAGTGCTTGATTGATACTAAATTTAGTAAGGAATTGGATAGCAAGATAAATTTTTTGTTGAACTTAAACATACAGCCTCCAAAGCTATTGACAATATTCAGACCATTGGTCTCGCGGAGGATAACTCGCTATACCATATCTATGAAGAGGTTTCACCTATTCCCGAGACTCGTGGGCCAACTGGTAATGCTCCCCGCAGATTCTTTAGTTTCAACTCTCAGAAACGAAGAAGCTAAGTTCTTTGATTTCACTAATAATGCACTAACTGAGATTGCCAACGATCGTCCAGACGACTACTCCAGAAAAGACAAGATGTAAAAAACATCTACTCATTGTTATTTTTAACGGTATTTTTTGCTAATAGCATTTGCTTTGACGCCGAATATTGGCGTTCTAGGCTTTGCTCAACACTATTTGTTCAAGGCCCCTCAAAAAACTACTTCTTAAGAGATTTTTTTTTGTATTCTAAGGTGCAAGGTTCGAAAATTACAACAATTTGTCAAAAGACTTGCAAAATAAGAAAAAATTATATATTATCCGATGTTAAGTCTTTATTTGGAGAATAGTGTGCTTACCGCTTGCACCAAAGACGATTCAATAATCGCTGGTCAAAAAACAATCTGGATCATTGAAGATAACCCAGGTTGTCGTTTTGTTTATCGCGATGTTTTGGGGTCGAAGTTTAAAACTGTTTTTTTTGAGGGTCTAGATTCTTTTGATCGTAATTGGCAGCAGCAGCTAGCTTTCGATAATCCTTCGCTCCTCATTAGCGATTTACACTTAGACGATGGAACGTTTGTAGATTTTCTCTCAAAATACAATTCCGCAGAATTTGCCTCTATTTTACCGTTCATTGTTGTAAGCGTCATTGATGATTTAGCAACTCTTGAATACTGTCGAGAAAAGGGCGCCATTGACTATATCACCAAGCCTTTTAACGCCAATGAGCTTATTTTTCGTGTACAAAAAACCTTATCTGCCCTCTCTGAACAAGAGAAGGACGATGCATTATGTACACTTGACTCTTTAGAAATGACCGCCAGGATAGGCAATGAGACTTCAGAACGCCTAACCTTAAAAGAGTATCAAATACTATCACTCTTTTTAACAAAAAATGATCACCGATTAAGCCGCAGGGAAATCGTCGAAGCAATTTGGCAAGATTGCCGCGTGTGCCCACAAGTGCTAAACGTTCACCTCAAGCATTTACGCCACAAAATTAGCGGTCTAAAACTGACTATTCGATACAATCGTCTATCTTATCAGCTGGAAAGAGACACTGACTAGAACGCAAATGAAGCGACTATCTCAAATTGTTAGTTCGCTAACATTAGCAAGTTCATTTGCCACTGCCTACCTCTTTGTGTGCTTGATATTCAGACCTAATGAATTTGAAGTATTAACTTTTTTAGCTATGGATATCGCTGTTACTGGCTTTTTTCTCCTAAGTGATAAGTTTTTATTTCAACTTTTATTTCCTGGCTCCAGAGGGTTTTATCCAGAACTAGACGGAGCCAAATTCCGACGACTAGAGCCAGCAAAGCGAGCGCTCATCTATCAAAGTATTGTCGCTTTTCCTAAACAGCGCTGTATCTATCTCTTCTGCTTTGCAATTCTTCGTGCACTACCAGCCATATCCTATGTCATATTTTTTTGCCAACATGACATGACCTATATGCAAGCAAGTTTCTTTGGAGCGGCGATGACCTTATATATCGCCAGCTATGTAGCAGGAATGAGCTATTTTGAGGGCCACCGCTCCCTCACCAATCTGTTAGGAGATATGCACCGCCGCTATGATCTTGGCCCCACTTTTGCACTCATTGAGCAAAAAGAACAAATAACCTATGAAGAAACCCACATTGAGCTTATCTTTTTAGGAGCTATTTTTGCTTTTGCCGCCTGCTTGCAGATCGGCATAGTTTTATTCGAGCTCAAGCTATCTCCACAAGAACAAACCTTATCTGTTTTGAGCCTAAACGTCATCACAGCTTTATTCTCCCTCAGGTTAGTTTCCTATAGTCGTGATCAAATTTTCTTTGGACTCAAAAAAGTATTTGCTCACCCAGGCAAGCGAAAAAACGCCTATGACTTCGTACCTCTTAACACTCTTCCATCTGTCCAGCACTATCATAAAATTCTCAACGAGCTCATTGATCAGATCAATCTGAGCGAACGCGAGATGTCCTCGTGGATCATGAACTGGGCAGAAAAGAAACGTTACTCCGAACTTGGCGAAATTGCAGGGTTGGTTGTTCACGACCTCATTAACCCTATGCATAGCCTTGACCATTGTGCCCGTGCTCTTAAGGAACTTAACATCCCTGAAGCTTCTCCATACTTAGAACAAATTGCTAATGGTATCGAGCATTCTATTGATCTCCTCGCCCATGTTAAGGATCGCATCCGTAGTCCAGCAAAGAGTAAAGGCACTGCATCGCTGAGAAAAGCTTCCGAAATAGCGCGGCGAGCTGTGGAATTTCATTTCAATACCGCTAGCCTTAAAGGCATTCATTTTGAGATACATCTAACTGACGAACTTGGAGCCGTTATGATCCCACAACTCGAGTTAAATCAGATTTTTATCAATCTGTTTACTAATTCCATTGAAAATCTACTTGCCAATACTATTTCGTCTCCAGAAATCGAAGTGAAAATTACTTTCGACGACACAAAGACCGTCATTTTAAGCATCCGCGACAATGGCACTGGTATGACCGCCTCCGACTATGAATTAGCCTCTGGGAAACAGATGACAACGGAACAAATTCGCCAAGGAGTCGGCCTCAGGCTAACACGCCGTTTAGTGGAACAATATGCTGGAGAGTTGACTGTAGGGAAAGGACCGACTAATGTTGGAACTACTTACTTTCTTCGTTTAAACAAAGGTTAATTGTGCCCTGCGAAAAGCTTTCCAAAAAAATCTTTTCTTGAGAAGAACCAGCTACATGGCTTCACCACACTTTTTCCTGCTGAAGCTTCAATTTTGATGCGACAGTCCTGCTTTGCCATAATGGTAATGGTAAGCAACATTAAGCAACATAGACTCAGGAACCCTTCCTCTAGCGAGTAGATACTCATAACGAGTACTTGCCTTTAGGCTACGATATACCAAAGATCTATGGGCTTCGATAAGCTTCTTCAATAATGCAAGAAAATAGACCCGTTCTTTCTCGGTTAAGGGGCTATCATTATAAATCTCTTTGCCAAGTGGAATGAGTGTTTTCTCCAGCCATTCGATTCTCTCCTGCAATAATCGCAGCACAAGAGCCTGACCAATAGCTTCGGGAGCAATAATTTTTGAGTGCTTTTCATCACGGAAAATATTTTTAAGGTCTTGCCCAATTCCAGTAGCTAAATTAATTTCAGAAATACCAGAGATATAGTCATTGATATCACCGATATAAGGAATCATGTTTGAAACACCAGATATAAGAGTACGAAGGAGCGCCCGCTCAAGAGCTTGCTCTACTTTTTGCTTACGGATCATCGAAGTAACAAAAGAAAAGAACCCGTTGATCCCTGTCACAGCAAGATTAGAAACCAATCCAGATACCCCTCCTGTTAATGGGGCTGTGACTTCACCAGTGAGAGTAATAGAAATAGTTAAAAGACCGTCTGAAAATTTAGCCAACCGATAAGCTAAATATTGCGTTTTATCCATGGGCTCAATACCAGCCAAGGTTAAATTAAAACGATGATCTTCAATATTATCAGCAACATCATCTGTAAGATGATCAATATAGAAACTTGTTGCATTACGGGCTGTTGTTTTAATACGATCAAGTATCCTCGATAAACTTTCATGTAATACTAGTTCTTTGGATTTAAACTGCACCCTAACTAAATCTTGAAATAACTTTTGCCTTGGAGTTAAGGCAATGTGATGGCGCTTCAAATAATTAGGAACTTCTGCCATCTGCCGACTATGATCTAATTGTATGGAGGCTAAAGACTTCTTCCAAGCATGAGTACCATGCTGCAACTGCAAAAGGTCATGAGCTCGTTGCCAAGATAATAATATTTTAGAGCTTGAGTCTCTTTGAAGGTGCTCTAACTCTTCAAGGTGTTTGAGGTAGTGGCGATCACTTGAACCTAAAATGAACGTAAAAGGAGATTTTATTTTTGAACGAAAGAGGTTTCCTAAACTTTCATAAAAGTCCAAAAAACGTAACCCAGCGGTCAAAAAAGATTTCACATCGCGATCTATCTTAGCAACTTTCCAACGGCTCTCAGCTATTTCTAAGAAATCTTGATACAACGAAATAGGATATCCTGGAGCTTTAGCAAAGCAATAACTAGGGTCACTCTTAGGATGCTGCAAATACGGTGTAATGTCTTCGAGGCTCACAAAGTTGTGATGTTGATCCTCGTGATTATATTTCGTATGTAAAAAATCCTCTAGACGAAGTAGATCTAGACCAAGACAAGTAGCAATATGGCTTTTGATACTAGAATGCTGTGTGATCAAGGCAAGAAACTTTGCTACAGTAGGAAAGACCAGATGGATCTCGTAACGAGAGAGCTCTATAAGACCAAGATAAGTTTCTTTCTTCTCCCTTGGTCTTTCTTTACTATCATGCTTAATAGGTGCAGATACTTCTTGGTAACTTGGTTTTTCGAGAGCTACTCCAGAATAGTATAAGATAGCGCCTTGGATTGCATTGGACGCAAAAGCGCATACTACGACGACAAACAAAGAGAATTGCCGCAACGTTCACCTAAAAACAATTTAGTTGGAGATCTTTTTAAATATTATGCGTAAAAATTTCTTTATTAGCCATAAAAATTTTTTAATTCTTTTAATTTAAATGGGGGAGAGTAAGTGTAACTTTTTTACAGACATTATCACGCGTTACCTGGATATTACCAGAATGCTTCTTCGCTAGCCTCATACAAAGCTCTTCCGTTGCATTGAACCTTTCTGTTCCTTTAATACCCAAAAGGTTTAAAATCCAAAGTCGCAGACCACCACTAATACCTTGCACATCACTTGAGGTTAGTGAAAAATACAAATTTTGCTTATCAGCATCAAGCGTCAACATCAGCCACC
>CALBMD010000306.1 GCA_937896265.1 uncultured Pseudomonadota bacterium | reverse complement strand
GCACCCAACCGAACTTCGAATCCTTTGAATTTATTCGTAACTTTCAAAAAACTTCACTTCTCGGATAGAGCTATGAATACCCGACTAGAAATTCTCACTTTTGCGATATGCTTCGTCACTTCTGCCTATTTTTATCAAGGTGGTTTTTCCAATAACAACTCTCGACTCAACTATCCTCTCGCTCTGGTTTTTCGAGGAGAGATTTATGTAGACGCTTTTGCTGATAACACTATCGATAAGGTAGCAATGGGTGATCACTATTATCTAGATAAGGCGCCAGGCCTCTCTTATTTGACGTTACCCCTAATAGGGTTAGCTAAGTTAGTTGATCCTTGGGTCAACTGGTTAGACAGTGATAAAAAAGCTAATTTTCTTCAGTACTTGACAACTCTTTGGACAACAGCCATCCCGTCAGCTTTAGCAGCAGTGGCGTTTGCTCGTATTCTCTTGATTCTATCTCCTACATGGCAACCAGGGACTGCAATTCTTCTTAGCCTAATAACCTTTATCACGACGCTGTGTTTTCCCTATAGTACAATCATGTTTAGCCATCAGTTAGCTGCATCTCTCTTAGTCTTAGGCCTCTACTTCGGTCTTAAAGCCAGCCAAGAAAAATCCCTTAACCTTGCCCTAGCTTATCTAAGTTTGGGGTTTGCTGTCTTTGTCGAATATCCAGTTGCTATTTTAGCGGTAGGCATTTTTGGTATGATTCTAATCCGTCATCGCAAATATGGCTGGCAGCTAAGAAAGCTTTGGGTTGTGCTTATTCCTTTCATTTTCTTACTGATGCATAATTATCTGCTTTTTGGCAACCCTCTGCTGATTGCTTATGAAAAATATTCTGGAACCCAATTTGATGCTATGGATTCAGGATTCTATGGCATTCATTTGCCAACCTATGCAACGATGATCGAGCTTTTGGTTAAACCTTACCGCGGCCTATTTGTCTATTCACCTACTCTTTTACTTGGACTGTTCGGATATTTCTTAGCTGCAAAAAAAGGATCTTGGGAGCTTTGGCCAATAGTTGCAAGTATATTCTGTTTTTTCTCAGCTATTTGTGGCTATACTTTTTGGCAAGGCGGCACCTGCTTTGGTCCAAGGCATCTAGTGCCCCTGATCCCTTTTCTAATGCTTGGCGCTATTTATTTACCCATTGCTTGGTTTTGGCGATGGTGGACTGTAGCCTTGGTTGGCTTGTCTTTGGGAATAAATCTTTTAGGAACTAGCACGACACTTTTTGTCCATGAATTAGCGAGAAGGCCTTTGACTCATGAGTATATGACTTTATTATTTAGAGGTTGGTTTGCTATGAATCCAATGGGCTTTCTTACTCATGCAGATACTCGCAACTTTCGCTGGAGTTCTGTTTCTTTATTTGAGACTCAAGCTTTCAATCTTGGAACTCTCATGGGGTTGCGAGGGGTTGCCTCGCTGATTCCTTTGCTACTTTTTTGGCTGGCAGCTCTATGGTTATTACGGCGTACCATCAACTGTAAGGTTTAAACTCTCCAGCGAATCACCTCGCATGGACGGATCAACATCCTCACCGTTTAAATCGCGGATATGGCTGCCGCTAGCAAATGTCATATCATCTAGAGATAAAGTCAAAGGAAAAATTGAGGCTGAGTTGTCTGCTGGTACTTGATAGTAACAGTCGACTTTTGTTGGTTGACCGCTTGGTTGTGAATTACAGCTCACAGTCGCGTTGTTATTTAGAGTAAATTCGACACTTCCTGTTAGGACTACATCGTCAGAAAACACTAACTGCAGATGAATCGGTGCATCATGGTGAGTCAATGTAGAGCCACCTGTGGCATCAGATGTCACATCAGTTAAATGAACTGGGTGCAAATAAGGCTTCCACATAACGGAAGCATAGCTACCAATTGCAGGATAATCCATGCCTCCACATGCTGAATGACAGAACAGACCGTACATAGTTGTTGGTGTACCATCTAAATCACCAACTAATCCTTGAACCGCGCTGTTGGTGCCGTCAGCAAAAGAGTCATTAGTATATCTATACTCGACAGCGCCATCTGCTTCATATAGCAATGCCTGTATGTGAAGAGTAACTGCTTCATTAGGCACCTTATCTAAACTATCATAATCAATAACCATGACCCTATTGGGAGCTGTTCCTTGGAGATCAAACCGAATATCGTTTATAACAACGAGATCTCTATACCAAAGCAACATCATATAAGGGTAGGTCTCAGAGCCGGTATAAGTAGAAGGTATGCCCGTAGGAAATATTATCCTTGCATCAGCTTCAGCGCGAAGCGAAGTAAAATTCCTACCAAAAAAGTCAAATGAAAAACCATTTGGGAAAGTATATGGGCACCCCCCGTTTTCAAGGAAACCACCGTAAATTCCACTTACATCATCACCGGCATATCTATCAACAAGATTATCATTTTGGCAAGAGGTGCCAGTGACAGGAGAATAATCTGCTACTTGAATAAGTCGCTCTGTTCCTCCAACCTGATAGTAACCATAGGATCCTTTTAGAACGACGCCAGATCCACCAGTACCTGATCCACCACCAGTACCTGATCCACCGCCACCAGTGCCTGATCCACCAACGTTAACGCTGCCGGTGCTGCTGCTACCACCGGATTCTTTCACAAGATCAATGGAATCATGGACGCACGAGGATTGTCGACCATAGAGATCCTGAAACTTCACATATACTGATTTTTCACCAATTGCTGTGCTGTTTTCTAATGTCCAGGAAACAGAAGTATTTGCTGTAATAAAATTAGTACCCGCTTTACAGGCAGATTCGCTATTAGCAATAAACATTGAAATAACTTCAATAGGATAACTTAAAGTCAAAGTTACATTTTTTGAAGTTGTCTGAGCAGCTTTATTATTGATCACAATATTATTTGAAGAAAATTCTACAGATGGACATCTAGCTGTCGTAACAATCGGATCCAGAGCTACAGAGCTATCCACACAGTAAACAACAGAAACTTCACCACACTCGCCACTTGAGCCGATAGTGGTAAGCAAAGAATCCAAATTAGGAGCATCACTCATGTTCTCCTGTGCTGAGCAATCAACGCTTTCATCGTCCAAAAGAAAACTAAGACTGCTAGAACTAGCAATATGCGGTTTCGAGAAGATGTGACCTTCTATGCTTTCATTATCATAAAGAGAAAGTTTCTTACCAAGCAAAGTTTTAAGGTACTTAGCATCACTCAATTTACTAAAGTCAATGGAGCTATTTAAGGCAAAATTTTTCACCCCGTCCCCGATATCCACAATCGCTGTGCTACCACTAGAATTTCTACTTTTGCTACAAGAGGATAAGGTGCTTAGAACCGCTATCATTGCTAAAAGTGCCAAACGCATCATACTCTCCCAGTTGATACTAAAACCTATGAACTAAGTCGTCGTTTAGCCATAAAAGCCTTAGGTAAAACTATAATATGCGACAAATATTATTCATTTTGTTTTTGATTTTTTGGGGTTAAATAAAATGGTTTTTATAGCCAAATGGGCTCGTATTAAGAAGTGGTTGATAAAACAGGCGAATTCTAGGCTCAAGACTCATAGCCTAGAATACCTCAATGGGGGCACAGCCTTATCAACATGGATTACTGTCAAACAGTGGAAGGGGGGGCAATGGCGGCAACTGGAACGCTCGCATTAAAACAGAAGGAGGAGGAGGAGGAGGAAGAAAAAGAAGAAGAGACTCTTTTTCTTCCATTCCTATAAAATCTTCGAAAATAAATCTTATTAGATCGACTGGTACTTTTCTGACTGCACTGTTGCTACCGTGAGTCCCATCTAAAGCGCTTAAAAGCGCGAATACCGGTCTGGCTCTTTTATTTTTCTCTAAAATTTTATTGACCAGATCTTTAGTTCGCGAGTCAATACCGATGTTTTCCATGATATCAAGCTCTTCCAGGGTGCTATTATACCCCAGGCTTTTATTGTGCTCAAATGCACCAGCTAGAATAAGAGCTCCTTCTCCCTTTAAGCCTAAGCGGCTACTTTTGCTGATTTTTAGCTTTCTCAGAGTTCTATTGCTCCTAAGCATTTTAGCAAGAGAACCAGCTCCTATAGACCCAAAGGTACATTCCATGAATGTTAGCTCTTTCAAATTCTTATTGCCTTCAAGAGCATTAGCTAGAAAACCAACCCCGTAATCATCAATCTCTCCACCACTTCCCCAGAGAGTCAGACTTTCTAGGGTATTCCTGTGAGCCAGCTCTTGAGCTATATCTTTTATGGATCCTTCTCCATGCCAAATGTAGCTGTTTTCATTATCAGGAATGAGATTAGCTGATCCGGCTTTGACCGAAAGCGGCGCTAACATGAGGAAAAAAAAGAGATAACTTTTTAAAAATGGTGACATAAAAACCTCGATTCCATTGATTTTGATAGATAATGCTGGATTTTGCGGTGTTTGTCAAACATCCTAAGGTTCTGGCTTATCCAACGGGCTAGCTTCATTAGCTAATAGTTTTTATGTGGGTTTCTTTTGAGTCGACCGCTGGTCAATATTATTGAAACCAAGGAGGAGTCTGGGGGAACAAATTACATAGTCTTCTCTTTGCTTGTTACCTCTCTTTATTTACGGAGAGATAATTTCAGGATGATGAATTTTACCACCGTGAAAACTAGTTGTTAAGATGACAGATGTTGCCCATATACAAACAATAAGAACCAGTGGATAGAGGCGTCTGAAATTAGTTTCCGTCAACCTTGACCATAAGGCTAAGGCAGCTAACAGGCCAGAGATGATAGCTGCAATCATTGCCCACTGGGCCGCTTGTTCATGAGCAAGTAACATGTCGTTGCTAATAACCAGACCAGCATGACTTTTTACTACATCTTCAGCAGCATCGCCGGTTATATAGGCAGGAAGCGTCAACAGAGCAGACAGAACAATTCCCTTAAGAGCCAGACGGCGAAAATCAGTTTTGAAAAAAGCGACAAGAGCAAAAACAGAAGCTATGCAAAATCCAGTAATAGGCAGATGGTTAAGAATGAGATGAAGATGCGCACCATTAAACATAGTTTTTCCTTTCATAGACTCTAAGCTGGGAAATCTCTATTTTAACATTTAGTCTTTGGATCAGAAGGGGCAACTAGTACCCACTCTTGACCAGGATTGGTTTTGAAGAGAATAAAATGAGAGCAAGGAGCAGAAAAGAACGTAACCGTAAGTTGTGGTTCTAAAACCACTGCAGCCAGGTTTTGTCAGAATTTAAGCATCACAATCTCTCTTATGATGGTCTACAAGCTCTTTAAAAGCACTTCCCCAGTGGTGATTCTTTAATTCAATCTGGTGTTTTATAGGACCAAGGCAGCCAAAAGCTTCTTCAACTGTAGATCTCCAACTAGGCCGCATCTTTAATACTTTCTTCTTAAGAGCATGTTTTAGGTCATTTAAGCATTGCGCAAATATTTCGTCATTTAACTTTAAACCTCTTTTAAGGCCTATTAGAGTCAATGTTTGAATTTCCAGAAATTTCTCTAAATCAGCAGCTTGCATTTTTTCAAAAAAAGAAAGATTGATTTCCCACTCTTGGCTACCTTTCTCTTTCCTAGCAAAATAAACTGTCAGGTGAGAGCCTTCGTCATGCTTGCTTAAGTTAGATAAGAAGTTTTCCGGCCTACAGTAGGTATCTTGACTAAGCAGAATACGACTAAATACAGCAAATAAGATTTTCTCGCGATCTACAGGATCAGGAAATTGACTATTAAAGTTCTTATTGCTTTCCTCTATAAGCTTTTCAAGAGCTTTATAGCAATCATCAAATCGCCGCACCATTGCTCCTGCATTCTCCGCTTTTGCTATAAAAATTCGCTTATCTGCAGTTTTCTCAACCGTTAAATGCCCACTGTCGTTAACACTTCTCCCAGCAGCCACTCCACCAGCAATTCCTCCCAAAAACGGCCCGCCGATAATTCCTCCCAAAAGCGCTCCACCAATACCAGCAAAAACAGATGCAACTTGTAAGCCAACATCAGCAGGGCGGTTATAAGCAGCCATTGCATGGTCTTGGATTTTTGTTAAAGATTCAACGAAATTATTGCGACTATTCCTGGAAATGCTATCTAACGATGATCCCATAATAGCACTGCAGACATCTGTGATAAGATCAGACTTTAGCTCACAACGATAGGCGCAACCTTCTAGCGGCGAGTATTTACCTGTTAACTTCGCAATTTCTACTCTCTGTGCATACCCCATAGCTAGATCCGTTGAGTCTACATTTTCGCATAGTTTTCGAAGACCAGGGTGACACCCTAAACTGTCTAAGACGGCGCTAGAGCAACATATTAATTGGTCTGTATGTTTAGGAAGAGCGTAACGCAAAAAAACTGGTTTATCCAAGGAGTATTGAAATAAAAACAAGGATAATTGAACAAGAAAATTTTTATTTCTGCTAATTCCAAAACTATCGCCAATAACATCAAGTTTCTTAAATCCTTCAGCTTCACTAAATTTAGCTATTATTTCTTTAAAAGACTCGTTTGTTACTTCAAAATTATGTGGAAAGGTATAAGATATTTTATGACAAGAAACTTC
>CALBMD010000305.1 GCA_937896265.1 uncultured Pseudomonadota bacterium | reverse complement strand
CTGCCGAGTTTGTGATTAAGCCGCCTGATCGTCCAAAGGGCCCCCCTCCAGCTCCTAAAGATTGAGGTAATTCCTTTAAATAATTTCTATCGAATCAAATGAGGAGACTCGCGTTAGCGATTCTCCTTTTTTGCATTTTTAGATAATCTTTAAAAGAAAAAGGACAAGATCTGAAGATAGGAATTTGCCTATTAGCAATACTAAAGTTTTGGGCACTGCTTTCGATCATATAAGTATGAAAAATATTGCACACTTAATATCCTGTAGCGTTTATCTACTTTTAAGCCAAGGTTGCAAGAAATATCCTCTTTCAGCGCAAACCAACGCAATTGAAACTAAATCTACTGGAGCCGATTTAAATTCTGGGTCGGCTCAATCATCTTTGGAGTTTGAATCTCCTTTTCTTTTTGTTACCTATTTAGGTAACGATGAAATGATTTATGAAGTAGAGCCATCCTTTATGACTCTAAATGAGTTGCAAGACCCTGATGAACAAGCAGGTCTTGTACTTAATAGCTTTGTTCTGGCAGCGCTACAAGATTCTGATGGGATGCTTGAAGCTGATAAAGAGCTAGAAGCGCTGGATAAAGGGCAAACGGCAGGCGGAGAAAATAATCAGGAAGCTAGCCTTGCTTTGACTGGAATTTCGGTCAGCAGAGGAATTGATCCGAAGAAAAAAGTAATTGAAAGATCATCCTCGTCCTCGTCCTTGTCATCTTCACTTAGCTCTCAATCGATCAGATCAAGTACAAGATCTTCGTCTAGTAGAGCATGGACCAATAATGATGTCGCGGGCTATCTTAAAAATTTCGATGCCAACGCTAAATCACCTGATCCCGATCCTCTAAAAAGCCTAGGTTATCTGGCCAAATGGAAGATGATTGAAATTTTTCAAAAACCAAAAGCATACTTCTTTAAGCAAATACCTAAGAAATATGCGCAAGCTTTCCGAGACGAGCAAGCAGGTAAACCATTTGGGTTTAATAGAATTCCTCCAAAGGTTTATACTGATGAAGAATTGAAAGATCTTGGTATTTCTGAAATGCAAATCAAATTTGTCCGAGAAAAATTACAAAAGCAACCTTCCATCTATCTTTCGATGCTTCCGACAACCAAAGTTTTTAAAGGCATTATAGCTGATATTAAAAAGCAAAGAGTGGAAAATAGAAGTGACCAACCGATTGATCTTGAGATGGTTGGTATAGTTCGTCAATTTGAAATAGAAACAACAACTAAGAGCGAAGTGTTTAAAACTAAGGTTGCAGAAGTACTAAAATCTAGAATCAAAGAAAAGGCGAAGTATCAAAAAATGGTGGGAAGTGCTGACCCAGCTAAAGTAGATATCGGCGAGGCAGCAACTGAAGAAGCTTTAACAGCCCTAATGAAGTCAGAGAAAATCACCGTCAATTGGTCGCGGATTGATCTTCCGGATCGCCAGAAGCTTGATCCTTCCGGATTAATGGCTGCGATTATAACATTGGACAAGGCTTTAGGTGAAGGACGAGATGCTGCTGTCCACTGTAAAAGTGGCCAGGGGAGAAGCGCCGCAGCGGCAGTTGGAACCAAGGCACTGGCTACGTTACGTATCTTAAAGCGCAATGGAGTGGTGATAACCAAAGATACCATTCGCAAGGTTATTGAACTCGAAGGTAAAAGTGCTAAAGATGCCCGTTCTCAGATTGATATTTCTAAATCAGGTAAAAAGTTACCTCTAGAAGAAGTGCTTGCCGCATTTTTTGGACTTCGCCAAGATTTTACACCAGCAAATATAATGAAAGTATACGGCCAATAATCTCTGAGAGCCTAGCTTGTGCTAATGCAGTTTAGTCAAAATAAATTTAGTACCAGTAATGTCAAGATTGCCACCAGAAGCTTGATAAGCTGTAACTGTAACTTTTTGACCTGCGCTCAACACCATAATGCTGGTGAGTGTATAGCCAACAAAATAATTATTGTACATTCCATCAACATACCCATATCTCTCACCCGACTCATTGATTTCGAACCATGCAGCACGGTTACCTGCTCCGTTCTGGGCAAAGGTTATAGTAACAGATGCAATATAAACGCCTGCAGTTGCTGCAACAATACCGCCGCCACTGACGGAAAGACCTGTTCCGCGTGTTTTGATTACATTCGTAAATGTTGTTAATGTTGCTCCGACCGTGTGTGCTAATGTTTGTGCACCAGTAGAATCTACCTGTATAAAAGGTTGTGCTGAAAGGTTTATAGCATTTGCAGCAATTGTTCCTGCGCTGAAACCGCCGCTGCTGTCGCGTTTGACAATCGTG
Source organism: uncultured Pseudomonadota bacterium (assembly GCA_937896265.1). Classification (GTDB taxonomy): domain Bacteria; phylum Bdellovibrionota_B; class Oligoflexia; order Oligoflexales; family Bog-1112; genus CALBMD01. The sequence continues at coordinate 4,267 of CALBMD010000305.1, read as the reverse complement.
CTATTGGTATTGCTATCGGTAGCACTGTTAGCAGCTGTTACACCTGTATTAACCGCTGAAGCAGATGAGCCCCCTACCGAAGAAACAACCGTAGCTGTCTGTGTACCAGTGACATCTCCAACGAGTGATCCGCTGAAATTAGTACTGGAGGTAGCAGAAGTGGCATTTCCTGCAAGTGCAGCAGTAATTGTTCCTGCGCTGAAATTGCCGCTGCTGTCACGTTTGACAATCGTGCTATTGGTATTGCTATTGGTAGCGTTGGTGACCGCTGTCACAGCTGTATTAACCGCTGAAGCCGATGAACCCCCTACTGAAGAAACAACTGTAGCTCCCTGTGTACCAGTGACGTCTCCAACGAGTGATCCGCTGAAATTAGTACTGGAGGTAGCGGAGGTGGCATTTCCTGCAAGGGTAGCCGTAATTGTTCCTGCGCTGAAATTGCCACTGCTGTCACGTTTGACAATCGTGCTATTGGTATTGCTATTGGTAGCATTGGTGACCGCTGTCACAGCTGTATTAACGGCTGAAGCGGACGAGCCTCCTACCGAAGAAACAACTGTAGCTGCCTGTGTACCAGTGACGTCTCCAACGAGTGATCCGCTGAAATTAGTACTGGAGGTAGCGGAGGTGGCATTTCCTGCAAGGGTAGCCGTAATTGTTCCTGCGCTGAAATTGCCACTGCTGTCACGTTTGACAATCGTGCTATTGGTATTGCTATTGGTAGCATTGGTGACCGCTGTCACAGCTGTATTAACGGCTGAAGCGGACGAGCCTCCTACCGAAGAAACAACTGTAGCTCCCTGTGTACCAGTGACATCGCCTACTAGCGAGCCAGTAAAGCTAGATATAGTAGCATTTGACAAAGCACCGCTAATCTTACTTGCTGATATCCCAGAGGCTACCTGCGAATCAGTAATCGAACCTGTTATTGAAGAACTCGCGATAGTTGCATTCGATAAAGCACCGCTTACTTTACTAGCTGTTAAGCCAGTAGCTACTTGTGAGTCATCGATGGTGCCAGTAATTGCCGTACTAGCAATAGTTGCATTCGATAAAGCACCGCTTACTTTGCTGCCCGACAAGCCTGTGGCAATCTTATCATCTGTAATGGTTCCATCAGTGATATTAGAACCGCTGAGATTCGTTAGATTTGATCCATCCCCTGAAATGGGCTGAGATCCGACGTCAATGCCACCGTCTATCTTAGTTGGGACAATAGTTCCAGATCCATCTTTGGTAACAATCTTGCCGGCACTTAGAGTCGTTGTCGTAGTTACCGGTGAGTTACCCTGAGCTGTAACTATTTTACTGACAACAAGTGCTCCATTGCTATCCGCTTTTAATGTCGAGGTATTTACTGTACTTGTCGTATTAGGAGCTGTGCCAGTGACCTCAGTTGAGCTCATCGTAGCGCCACCCATGATCTGGGTTAAAACTGCGGCGCTAGGGCTTACTGCGGTATCAATAGTTTTTAGACCATCTGCGTTTAGGGTCGTCATCTTGGTCGTATCTGGAGCTGGGCTAGCACCAGGAACATCACGGCTAATCGCTATGCTGCCGTTTATAATTTGGATATTATCTGTTTTAATATCGCCACTGACGTTGAGGGTGTAACCGCTCGAAGCTGGGCCGCCAATACCAACAGTTGTCCCTGCACCCCCTATTTGCACTTCAGGAGTAGTGGTCCAAGCAAAAAGCCCGCCACTGTTTGGCCCGTGAATTCCAGGAGATGACAAGCTTCCCCCAGCGTGATTTACTGTTTCAGTTGCAGTCATATTTTTTACGACGAAATCATTGTCTGAGTTCAAAGCATTGGCACTATTTGCTACATCGGCAACAGTCGCGCTGTCAGCTGTTGTCGCTGAGGTAGCCGTTGTTGCATTACCTTGGAAAGTACCAATAAATTTTGTCGCATGCACTTCACCATCTTTAGTGACATAGGCTACATCACTGCTACCATTTTTCCAGACCGTTGTTTTTGCTGTACCAGCGTCAGCGTTATTGCTGTTAACAACAATAGAGGGGGTACCTGCGGGAGCTGTTAAAACTGCATTTGAGGCGCTAATCTCACCAGAAGCTACAATATTTCCTGTGGTTACAGTAGAACTTGGTCCTCCGCCTCCACCGCTAGACGGTACAACACATTTGAATTGTTTATCATTCGCATCATAGACCAAAATATTACCGTCAGTACACGAATCAGCTGCAACAATGCCATCCATTGGAACCTTAAGTGCATAAGGCACTGCCGAATACTTCGCTCGATTAATTGGTGTATTGCCAACAGTGAGTTCTACCCAGATCTCGTTATTTAAAAGAGATCTCTCTGCAGGAAGTAGATTGATTTCTAAGGCATAATCACCATTTACTCCTAGTGAAATCGAGGAATAGTTTTTAGTCAAAACTGGACTGGTGCTATTTTCTGAGGCATAGAAAGAGATTGTTAGGTTGACTAAACCTGACATCGGTTCTCCATTATTTTGGACTAACCGTCCTGAATATGAGAGATTAAAAATATCGGCGTCGGCATAGGTGTGATATGACACTATAAAAAACAAGCCTAAAGCCAATGCTACAGCTCTTTCTAAGAGATCAAATTTCTTCACAACATCATCCTCGATGACTGTTAATCCTAGCAAAGACTATCGACCCTTTTTCTTAAAAGCTTAGTAAATATATAAAAACCTTTTCTTTCAGCTGGTTAGATATTACTACTCTTGTGGCATAAATTTTTTGAAGAATTTGATGTCAAAAAATTCAATACAAGCAGCGTATTAGTTGGATAGCTAATAGTTTTTGGTCATTAGATCGACGTTATTATACGGAGGCCCAATGAGGATAATTAAAACTTTAATTCTAAGCACAGTCATAACTATCTTAGGTTGTGGGGGCCGAAGTAATTCGAAATCCATAAGGCGAGATTCTGCTAATGCTGTTAATGCTGTCAGTATTCCTGATGATCCGACACAAGTTTCTTTCGCATTAGATACAGCTACGATTCCAGCTGGGATCGATACAAAGCTTACTTTTCAGTTAAAAGCAAAAAATTCAGAAACTAACTTTCGATACAAGGGAATTCTAAAGCTTATCTCTTCAGATACAGATGACCGTGTCGAAATATCCAAAGACAACACTATCGACTTCATCTTCGATGGTAAGACGGATGCCCCAGAAATTTCCTATGATGTGACGCTAATCAAAGCAGGCACAACTAAATTGACGCTAGTAGACTCATACAGTCATTCTTTTGTATTTCCAGTGACAGTTACAAATCAACGTTTAGCAGGTTTTAACCTTCTAGGAATCCCTAAAAAAATTAATCGCAAAGCAAGAACAGGTATCGTCCTCTATCTCGTGGATGAGTTTCAAAATACTGTTAGCAACTTCGAAGGAAAAATAAATCTGAGTAGTAAGTTTCCTTTAGCCAAGGATCTAAATAGCCTTTCTTTTGATCCAAAACAAGATGGTGGTACCAAAAAGATTGATTTTGTTCCTCTGACTGAAGGATCTTTGGTTATCAATATTAGAGAGCCCATAACAGGAATTTCGAAAGAAATCACGATTGATGTCGAAGATTCGATTAGTGACTCACAAATGAACAGCCATCACTTTATTTTTTCAACCAGCCAGAAGGCTTTCGCGTGTCTGCCAGATGCAGCTGTTAAATCTCAGCTACCAGTACGACTTGTTGCCTTGGATTCTGGTAAAATCATAGCAGAGGCAAGTTCTTTGCTCGATCTTGCCTTCTACGATAAAGATTCAACTTGTCTCGTATTCAAAGATCAATTTCGAAACCTATTATCCTGGGGTGATAATCATTTTGGGATCTATTTTTTAAACTCTAAAACTTGGGATATTGCAATTAGCTATGAATTCAATATATCCAGAATAGATCAAACTACTTTTTTCCCAATTAGTAATCTTGTCTATGTTAGTCCCCAGACTAGTAAAAGTATATCTAGCTTTAACTGGAACCCGCCCTATTTTTCAAAAGTAATTAGCTATGGTCCTAGCGCACCTGCGCCATAAAGCTGGTCAACCCTATTTCTTGAGACTTTAAACTCGTACAACCTTGTCATTTAGGGCCGAATTTTCTTCAGCTTGCATGGGAAATAAACCCAGGCTGCAAGTTAACCCAAGGACATTCAGCACGGAGCAAAGTGCCCAAGATGTCGTTTGGTGACTTGCGGCCTGCTAGCTTATTATCATCTTCATGTATGCAAGAAGACAAATCGTTGAAGAAAACTCCTACACGCACGTGACCTTT
>CALBMD010000304.1 GCA_937896265.1 uncultured Pseudomonadota bacterium | reverse complement strand
CAGCTAAAGTGTCCTGTTGTGTCAATTCATGGGGAAAGTGATGGATTTGTGACATCACAAATGAATATTGGTTGGGCTGATTTTGCACTCAGTTCATTTGTTGCTCATACCTTGGAAGGTAATCATTTTTTTACTGCAGAGAGTCGAAAAGAGATTTGTACGATCATTAGGAATCAAATAATCCAACTACGAGAAGCTAGATGAAAATACATGTTTTAAAAATCTTTATATTAACCGCTTTATCAACTATTGCTCGAGCAAATTTAGCTGAGAAACTTGAGTTTATAAGCAAAACGATAACAGATCCAACTGCCTTAAATGAGGAAAATGTTAAGAACGTTATAGATCAAATGGATCGCTTCGTTGTTACTAGTAAGGATAGCTTGTACAGCCAATGTGTGTTGCCTTTGAGTCAAAGGCTTATTTTAGGTGTTGATAAGCCTGTTATGAAAGTAATGCCTGGAAATAGTGACAATGATGTTTTTCATATTTCAAAAGGCAGTACAAACGTTATTGCTAAAGTATATCGTCGTCATCCTTCCTTTGTAAAAGAAGTGGTAAGTCTTATTCGCTTAGCTAAACTTGATCTTCAGCAGCTAGAAATTCCTGCGATTATTGACTTAGGTGTGTGCGCTGTTGATGGTGAAACTTGGCCGGTCGTTGTGCAAGATTTTGTTGGCAAAACAACCTTTAAGGATATTTTAAAGACAGTCGGCCATGGCGGTAAACAAGAAGTATCTCTTGAAAAAAAGTTCAACAGATTGGGTAGAGCTTTAGCAGAGCTAAATTTTATTAAAAGCCAGAATGAAGAAAGAGAAATTCCTGCTACCACTTTGAGTGCGATTAATGCTCTGATTGATCGTTTCTTGAAATTGCTTAAAAATAACGCAAATATTCTTGCTATAGATTTAAAACAGTATACAGACACCCTTATCAAGATAAAGAGGATTGCTGCTTCAGAGAAGATTCATGTTGGCTTTTGGCATCTTGATGCCCATTTTGGTAACTTCATAGATAAAGAAGATTTTAGCCCGTCAAAAAAAATTGCTTTGATTGATGCTGGAGGGTGTTTTGAATCATTTGGGAACAACAGTGAACCGATTGGATTACCTGCTGTTGACTTAACTTATTTGACGGAGCTTTATGATAATCTCGGAGCTTATCGAAAAAGTATTGACCCTAGTTTTCAGTTGCAAAATATTGAGCCGCTTTTAGCCCAAATTCATAAGGGGTATTTTGAAGAGTCTGGCGTGCGCTTTGGCTTCTGGGAACTCGAACTTGCACGTCTTTTGCAAGATATCAAATTATTCGTAGTTAAGTTTGATCCTGAAGGTTGGCAGCAAGGCTTTTACCAGGGTATGGATAAAAAGCAATTTAACAAGTTATTGATGTCTCAATTTTGCTTGAAGAATATTGCTGATTCAATAGCTCTATATGCCAATAGAATTGAAAATGATTTAAGCTTAAAACCCCTTGTTCATCGTATAATGAATACTTTTCAAGGGTATGATGTCCAAGAAAATAAGGATATAAAGCTAAAAAGAAAAAATCTTATTGATCGTCTAAGCCGTTTTGACCCTGAAAAAAAAGATGATGATATCAATGGATGTGTAATTCCATTTTATAGAAGTATCACTTCTGATAAACAAGATAACAATCCAATCAGTGTTAATCTTGTTAAAGAAGCACGTGATAAAGCCTCTGTTTATCGCATTCAGCAAGGTGGATACGAGGCTTATGTAAAGATGTTTCGTGATGCTGAAAACTTTTTAATTGAGATTTTTGGGCTTGAAAACACCAGGTTATTAGATCTTAAAATTATGCAGCTACCAAAAGTAAATGGTCTTGGAGTCTGTCATATTGATGGTAGCAAACAAGTGATGATAGCGCTGGATAGTATGGGATCGCAATCTATAGATGACTATCTAGATGAAGTTGCAAAATCAGAGCAAGAACCATTATCTAACCCTGAAGTGGTGAAGGTTCTTAAAATGTTTGCTTTAGGTTTGGCAGAATTTCACTTTAAGAATGAAGCTATCGAGTATGGATCTATCAATTTAGTATTAGCAGATCGAATGCGTAGGCTTGTTCAAGATTTTTCAGAAAACATAATGACCATGCACTTTGATACTTTAGAAAAGCAAAAGCTAGATAGAGCAATTGCTGCTTTTCTCAAAAGTATCGCAAGTATAAAGACTCGCATTGGCATTATGCATTTTGACGCCCATATGAATAATTTTATGCTACAAAGAGGTTCTTCTTTGAGTCTTGGAATGATTGATTTACCAGGAGCTATCCAATCCTTTGGTAAAGATGGGAAAAAAATTGGTATACCTTATTTTGATCGTG
>CALBMD010000303.1 GCA_937896265.1 uncultured Pseudomonadota bacterium | reverse complement strand
GGTACTCATAAGCGCTCTTATCGCTAAATAGCCCGCCAATTCGTGGTAAAATACGGTGAAAGTATTTTTGAAACAGTTGGTGGCCAATATTATGAGAGCTCTTGAAAAACTCAAGGATAAGAAGCTTGCCTCCGGGTTTTAGAACCCGATAAAACTCACTTATCGCTTTTTCCTTGTCCACAACATTGCGTAAGCCAAAGCTGATACTTAAGCAATCAATGCTTTGATCTTTAAAATGCAAATCAGTAGCGCTCATCAGCCGAAATTCAAAATAGCTATCTGGGTGTTTCTTCTTTTTTTGCACCTTAGTTTCAGCTTTTTCTAGCATACTTGTTGAGATATCAACACCAATCAATTGCACTTGAGGGTGAAGTTTCTCTGCTAATAGCAAAAGATCGCCGGTCCCTGTGGCGACATCTAGATAGACAGCCTGTTCAGATTTAAATTCAAGCCGTCTAATGAGAGTCTTTCGCCAACGTTGGTCTTGTCCAGCGCTTAGCAGGCGGTTAAGAAAATCATATCTTGGAGCTAACCTATTAAACATATTAGCAATAGAGCGCTCGCTTGCTTCTTGGGTATCAGCGTGTTCTGGACTCATGTTGGTCTCGTTTTCCAGGTAGCAGGGTCGGTCGAAACTATAAAGTATCGACATCCGCGTTGTATTTTGCTCATTTTTCGCTTCAAAAGCAACAGGCCTGATGAATCGCCGCAAATCAAATAGCTAACCTTCTAATAATAAACAAAAAAGAAGGAAATGCGCTAGCTTAGGCGGAGAGGAGCCGAAGAATAGGAATAGGCTGGGGAGTATACTTTAAGAAGGATCAGCCTCCTGGTTTAGATAGTCAAGCAATTCGAGGTGTCAAATGCTTAGCAAATCGATGTTATGTCATACCTTCTTTAGTCTAGTGTTGCTAATAAGCTCAAACGTTGCTTGGGCGCGGGAAGTTGCTGCTAAGGTAGAGGGTGTCGAAGTTTATGCTAAACCTGATAAGGATAGCAGTGTTGTTAAAAAGTTGCACAAAGATGAAGCTGTCGAGGCTATTGAACGTTTAGGTATGTTTTGGCAGATAAATGCTAAAGATGCTAAAGGCTATGTTTTTGTCACTAAGGTTCAAAGCCGAGGTGGTGAAGAAAAAGGGGCAATCTCTTCAGCTCTTAGAGAGGCTGTGCAGCAGGGGCGGCAGGAAGATGATTCGGCAAATGTTCGTACCAGATCTGCGGTGATGGGTGTGCGTGGCCTTGACTCTAGTGATTCAGAGTTTGCTGGTAATGTAAAACCTAATCTTAGGATGGTTTATGCTATGGAGAATATCAACACCAATAAAGCTGCAGTTAAAGCTTTAGGAACGGATATTCAAAAAGAACTCGATAAAATCTACGCTAAAAAATAAACCCACCCTTGTGAAATTTTCCTGCTGTTTAGCCAGCCTAATAGGCGATTTCTGCCGCCAGTGACGTAAATCTCGAGTTCGAGTAGAATGTATTAAGACCTTTCAATAGTTGATGATGTGACTTAAAGGCCTCAAAGGCTTGTTTCAAGGGGTTGTTCATGAGAACCAGCCTATTGCCAAAGCATATGGCGGCAGTTTTCGCTGTCTTAGTGATGTTGGCCTCTTGCACATCTTTTTTTTCTTCAGATAAAAAGCCTAAGCTAAGCAAAGATGAGCAAGACAAAATAAACGAGTATAAAGCCGAAGTAGAGCTTGGCCGCAATATGGCTGGGCGTCTACTTCATTATTACGGTGTTTTTGAAGATGAAGAGTTATTGAATTATCTCAATACTGTTAGCGATTACGTGGCTTCCTATGGGGATTATCCTGATCGAAAATATATGGTTAATATTCTAGACTCTGAATCGGTCAATGCTTTTGCCTGTCCAGGTGGCTACATCCTTATTACTGTAGGGACATTGCGTCTTGCCACAAACGAGTCAGAGCTTGCTATGGTGCTTGGGCATGAAATTGCTCATGTTGGCAAAAAGCATATGTTTAATACACTTCGTGGTATGAATGAAAAAGAAAGAGATGCTGCAGCTAAGAATGTGGATGCTAAGGGTGCCTCAAAAGAACTGGAGTCTTCTGCCGTACGTAAACGAGAAATTGCAGAAAGTAATCAGACAAGTGCTCTAGTCGCTCGCTATCTTTCTGGTTCCACAGGAATTGGTCTAAGTCTCTTGCAGGCAGCAAAAGCAGGTATGAGTCTTATTTTGGAGAAAGGCCTAGATAAGCAGCTGGAGTTTGAGGCTGACAGTGAGGGCGTTCGCTATGCGATCCGGGCTGGCTATGACCCTCATGGACTGCTGAAATTTTTGGCTCGCCTAGAAGAAGCTAAGAAAAAGCAAAAGGCCCTTGATTTGAATATCTTGGACAAAACGCATCCTAAAATCAAAGATCGCAAGACAAACATCGAAGCAGTCCTAGATAAAATGAATGCGACAGCTATGGCAGGTGCGCTAGGGGAGCAGCGTTTTAAGAAAGCACTGGCAAAGTTGCAAGCGACTGAAGTTAAAAAAACAAAATAGATTTGATAGGCTAGTCAACTCAGTTAGGAGACATCATGCGGCTCTGCCCAAGAGTAATTCTGGGGTCGTCTTTGGTTGCAACCCTTTCTCAATCAGCTCCCAACGCTTTCGCAGACCAGTTTCATTACAACAACTTTATAGTTGGAGATCGAGCTATTGGTCTTGCTGGATCCTATGCAGGTATCTCCGATGACGCTGCCGGCCTTTACTACAACCCAGCTGGTCTAGCTTTTGCTCTTTCAAATGATGTCTCAGGTTCGGCAAATGCCTTTTATAAGCGGACGCAAAGATACGTCAAAGCGGTGGGTGATAAGGACTTCGAAGAAAAAAGTGGTGGTTCTCTACCTTCGTTTTTTGGTGGCTTACAGAAGATTGACAATGTTAGTAAAGGCCTAGTGTTTGCTTTTGGCGTTTATACAGCAGATAGTGAACTGAAAGATCAAAACGATCTAATTGAGGGCCAAAATCTTGGTAAACCAGGGGGCTATATTCTATCAAATGGTGCCACCGTTAATGACGCTGATGGCAATCCCAAGACCTATGCCTATTGCTATAATTCAGCAACAAACGCCAAAGGATCAGAGAGACCGGACATTGTTCTTTCTCGCTTTCATCGGACAGTAACCCAGCGTGCTTCAACAGTTTATGCTGGAGCAGCTGTTGGCTGGCGACTGACAAGTAATTTGTCTATGGGTGCTGGTTTGAACTTTGTTACTGTCGAGGAACTTGTGCAAGAGTATCAAGACACTCGCAATAAAACATCGGTTTGTCTTAGCGATGGAACTTATTCTGACAGTTCTTTTCAACTTGGTCAAAATATTAGGCAAAGCCTAGGGGCAAGTGGTCTACAAGCGACTTTAGGCTTGCAGTATGCGTTTTTAAGTCGATTTTCTTTTGGCCTGGCTCTAAAAGCAGGCCGTTATGTTGCTCAGCAGCTTACTCAGTCTGTGGAAAAGCAAACAGCTGAAATAAGCGCTGCTGATCAAAGCACTGTTGATAGCAATTCTGCAGTTGGTAAAGAGACTGTTGTAGCTGGTTTTGCTAAGGTGCTGCAGGGTATAAGTTCTGCTAGTTTAAAGAAAAAACCACTTGGTAGCGTTCCTCCTGAAGCGCGGGCTGGCTTGGCTTATTTTGCTTCGACTAGACTGCTTTTTTCCTCTGATGTGACCTATGTTGGCGCTGTGAAAGACACTCAAATGATTGGCGATACCTTAAACCTCTATGAGAAAGAAGCGGTGATGAATTATTCTGTTGGCACAGAATACTATCTCTACCCATCAGTTCCTTTTCGTGTTGGGTACTTCACAAATAACGATGCTAGACCAAAGGTTAGCAAGAATAAGGCTAATCAAAGGGATCATGTTGATTATCAAGGAGCGACAATTTTCCTTTCCTGGGTGCAACCAAATAGCCAGCTCGGTGCCGGTCTTGTATTGCAAACGGGCACTGGCCAAGCCCAAAAGACTGGCGGCTATGACGTACAAAAAGTTGTTGCTTCGTCACAAACCTTCACTTTTTCAGCAACACACAGCTTCTAAGTTTAACTTGCTATTGCTTAAACGAGCCACTAAGATGAGCTTGTTTATGGTTTAGGGAGTGCTCTAGTGCCTCCCTATTTTTTTTAAGGTGAGGTCAAAGGTGGAGACTATTCCTTTTACATCGTCAGGCTTAGAAAATCTAAAGAAAGAGCTTGAGCACCTAAAGTCAGTGGAACGGCCTAAGATTATTGAGCAAATAGCTGAAGCTCGTTCGCATGGAGACTTGAAAGAGAATGCTGAGTACCATGCTGCACGCGAAAAGCAGGGCTTTTTAGAAGGTAAGATTGCCGATCTTGAAGATAAAATCTCTAGAGCGCAAGTCGTTGATGTTAGTGGTGGCGATTGCTCTAAGGTTCGTTTTGGTAGCTGGGTTACTTTGAGTGATGAAGATACTGGTGAACAGAAGCGCTACCGTATAGTTGGCGATTTAGAAGCAGACATTGCTCTCAATCTGCTTTCTGTTAGTTCTCCTATGGGAAGAGCTCTTCTTGGTAAGGAGATCAATGATCTTGTAGAGATCCGTGCGCCAAAAGGCACTAAGGAATATGTCGTCTTAAAAATTGAATGCTAATACCCGGATCCGAATTTCTAGTTGTGTGCAGCGTTGCTTTGTCGTCGCGAAATCCTCATGTACCAATATGTACACTGCGGTTTCGCTCCTCCTCGCGCCTTGCACCCAACCGAACTTCGAATCCTTTGAATTTATTCGTAACTTTCAAAAAACTTCGCTTCTCGGCTAATATACACGACTTCCTTTAATCCAGACCTGACTCATTGGGGTTTGTCCAAAATCGGCTAGAAACTCTTCTTTTGACGACAAATTGGTAATAACCAAATCGGCGTCAAAGCCTAAATCTAAGCTGCCTTTTGTTTGTGCTAAGTTTAAAGAAAAGGCTGGTACTCGGGTGATTGCGCTTAAACACTGGGCTGTATTAAGTTGACAGTGTAGAGCGCCTAGGCTCGCGATAAGTGGCAAGTTCGCTATTGGACTTGATCCTGGATTATAGTCAGTTGCCAAAGCGACGGCTACCCCCGCCTTAAAGTACTTTGGAGCTTGGGTATAGGGGATTTTTGTATAAATTGAGGTCGAAGGTAATAAAGTGGCTATGACCCCTGCTTGCGCCATGCTGGCAATACCCGTTGAATCAGCAAATTGTAGATGATCTGCGCTCTTAGCTTGCCAGCGGGCAGCGGCAACTGCTGCTTTGGCATCGCTAAATTCATCGGCATGGATACGAACAAAAAGACCAAGCTCTTGCGCTTTTTTCATAAAAGGATCGATATCACTAGCACGATAGTAGCCTTCTTCAATAAAAGCATCGACACTAGCGCAAAGCTGTTCTTTAGCAAGAATTGGTAAGAGTTTGTTCGTGACTTCAGCAATATAAGTTTCTTTGCTTTCAGGACCTAGATGGTCGTGAAAAGCTAGGCAGGTGATATGCAGCTCGCAGGGAAGTGTGCTTTTAATTTGGTTTAAAAGGCGTAAATGCCTCAGCTCTTCGTCAACACTTAATCCATAACCACTTTTTACTTCAACAGCGGTGACACCGCGTTCAATAAATTTTTGGATTCGTTTTGTACAAAGTTGCACAAGCTCTTCATCTGAAGCCGCTCGGCTTGCTTTGACAGTACTTTTGATGCCACCGCCCATAGCGGCAATGTCTTGGTAGCTCTTGCCGTCAAGGCGTAGGCAGAATTCTTTACTACGGTTTCCTGCAAAGAAAGGATGCGTATGTGAGTCGATGAGGCCTGGTAAGACAAGCTTACCAAGGGCGTCAACCTTTATGCTTTTTTCATAAGCAAGGGGCCAGGGGGAAGTACCGTAATCGGCTACTTTCCCTGCTTTAATATAAAGCCAGGCTCCTTTAATTGCTCCTAGATCCTTTTCCTCGTGTGCCTGCACTTTTTTATCGCGGACTAAGGGCGCAAGCGTGACAAGTTCACCAATGTTTACAAACAAGGTAGAAGTCATGAGTTTTAGCTTTCAGTTCTAGATTCAAAAGAGAAAAGCCAGTCGGTACCGTTTGGTCTGTCGTTGATCATAATCCCTTGTGCTAAAAGCTTTTCTCGAATCTCGTCACCAAGCTGCCAATTTTTGGCAGCACGAGCTTCAGTGCGCTTTTTGATAAGTGCAAGAATTTCTTCTTCTGTCAGGCTCATGCTAGAAAGACCTAATTTTTTTAGTTCAGCAATAAAACTCTCAGGGTCATTACCAAGTAAGCTAAACACTGAGGCTAATTCTAAAATCAGCGCCAAAAGGCCCTGACCTCTTTCTTGTTGCTCTAAGCGTTTTGGGTTAGCAAGCCACTGTTTAGCTAGCTTGCAAGCCTTGTTGAGTATGACAAAGCCTTCAGGGGTATTGAAGTCTTCAGACATCACCTTAATAAAATCCTGCTTAAGCTCTGTCAAGTCGCTTGGAAGCGTCTGACTATTTGGTGATGTTTCTATTTCTTGTTTTAGTTCCAGCAATGTTTGGTAGTAGTATAAAAGGCGTTTTAAGCTTCTGACAAAAACTTCATCACCAAAATCGATGGGTGAAGCGTAGTGGTTGGTAAGAAAACTCAAACGTAATACTTCAGATGGCCATTTTTGCAGAAAACCAGCGATACTAATTGAATTGCCTAAACTTTTTGACATCTTTTGCTTATTGATAGTTAAAAGGCCTGAGTGCATCCAAATACTGGCGTAAGCACATTGGTTAGCTGCTTCTGATTGGGCAATTTCGTTTTCGTGGTGGGGAAAGATCAGATCACGTCCTCCCCCATGAATGTCAATGGAGGGGCCTAGGCATTTTTTGGCCATGGCTGAGCATTCAATGTGCCATCCTGGGCGACCCTTGCCCCAAGGGCTATCCCATGAGGCATCTTTGGTGTCATCTTTTTTCCACAAGGCAAAGTCGCTAAGCTCTTCCTTGTCCCCTTCGATAATATTGCGGCTGCCGCTTTTCATAGCGTCTAAGCTACGGTTAGAGAGTTTACCATAGTCAGCTTTTTCGCGGACCCGGTAATAAACATCGCCGTCTGTGGTCTTGTAGGCAAACCCTTGGCTTATAAGGGATTCGATCATCTCGATAATTTCTGGAATACTTGTCGAGACCTTGGGCTCAAAGTCAGCTGGTTCAATACCTAGCCTAGCAAAATCATTTTGGCATGACTCAATGATTTTTTCTGCCAAAGCTTTTGGCGACATGCCTAGCTTAGCTGCGCGATCAATAATTTTGTCATCAACATCAGTATAATTGCGTACATAAATGACCTGGTAACCTACATAACGTAGAAATTTTCGAATCATATCAAAAAAAAGGGCTTGCATAGCATGGCCAATATGACAGTCATCATAGACAGTTACACCGCAGGCATAGAGCTTGACAACATGTTCCTCAAGCGGCTTTAGGGGAACTTTTTTTTTGGCTAGAGAACAATTGATAAAAATAGGCTGCTTCATGTGATTTCCTGGCAAAGTAGTCAAAACTGTCAGTTTGGCAGCAGCCAGTTTATCATGCACTTGTTAGGGTGAAAAGGTCAGTTTATTTGCGAAGGACACCTTTAACCAGGCTCTGTGCGGTCTGTTGGTCCTTGTCTTTATCTTCTTTCTCTTGCGCTAGAAGATGCGCATCTTGATAGGAAGCAAGTAAGCTGGTTATAGACCTGATTGCTTGCTCGTAGTTTTTGTCTGGTAAACGACCAAGCTTAGCACGTATAACCAAAAGATCGGTAGCTCTTTGATTCAGTTTGACATGATCGATTTGGTCTTTGCGTACCGAATCAAAATAAAAGCGCACGTTATCTTCGCTAATTTCATCTAAAGTTTGTAGCCTGTTTGCCATGAGTCTCCTGTAGTATTTTTCTCGGAGCTAAACTCGTATTCATAAATAGGAAAAAAGTGCGTTCGTGGCATATAATAAAGAATGATCTTTGAGGGCTTATGAACGAAAAACTACAACAAGATATTCTTGCCTTGGCTCAAAATTTAAATGATAGCCATTTCACAGTATTAAGCCGCGGCATTGGTCTTGGAGTGGAACGTAAAAAACTTGTTGTAGGTAAGCTACCTATTGTCGAAGAATCATCGCCAAAGAATATTAGCCTCATACAGCCAGTAAATGTTGCGCCATCATTGCCTGATCGTTCTACAGAAAAAATCATTCAGAGAGCTAGAGTATCCTATAGCCCATCTTTCGTATCGCGTGCTATAACGCTATTTTTTACTCTAAGTGTTGATTTTATTATTGTCTTAGCAAGTGTTATAAGTGTTTTTGTAGGCGTTGCTTACTTTTTTAAACTAGAATTAAATTTAGACCTTTGGTTGATCCAAGCTCTAAAAGAGCAGGCAGTGCCTGCTCGATACGTTAGGTCTATAGCTTTAGTGCTACTCATAGCTACTTCTAGTTACGTCATCTTATTTCGTTTACTTCTTGGGAAGACAATCGGTCAGATGATGTTTAGACAGTTTGGGGCGTCAGCTAAATAAATTCTCACTCTATCTTCACTAAATCTAATTTTATATGAGGTTTTTTATTCACTATTATTTATACGAATTATGAAAATAACTCTTTTGTTTAAAAAGTAATCATGAG
>CALBMD010000302.1 GCA_937896265.1 uncultured Pseudomonadota bacterium | reverse complement strand
GCTAGGTTTTAATCCTAAAAGACTTGTTTTACATAAAAATACTCCAAATAGGAGTGCAAATCATTTTGTCAAGGTCAAAACTATAGAGAAACTTACAGAAAAAGAACCTACCTATTGTTTCAACGAACCTTTGAGGCACAGAGGAGTTTTTAATGGTATACTTACGGGACAATGCAGTGAGATTATACAATATACCGATGAAAAGGAAATCGCTGTTTGTAATCTAGCAAGTATATGTTTACCAATGTTCGTTGAAAATAAAGAAATAAATTACGAAAAACTTAGAAACGTATCTAGAACTCTAGTTAGAAACTTGGATAAAATTATAGATATGAACTATTACCCAGTACCGGAAACCAAATATTCGAATCTTAGACACCGACCTATGGGTATCGGTGTACAAGGATTGAGTGATGTCTATAGAAAGTTACGAGTTCCTTTCGAATCGGAAGAAGCAAGAAGAATTAACAAATTAATTTTCGAAAATATTTATTTCGGATGTTTATCCGAATCTATCGAACTTGCTAAAAAATACGGAAAATATTCTACCTTTGAAAACTCTCCTTTTTCTCAAGGAAAACCAAAAACTCAGTAAATCACTTATTACAGCTCCTGATGCTCCTTGGCCAAAACAACTAAAAAAAGAGACCTCTAAAAATCTAAATGCTATTGCTACAGATTTACTGAAGCTAAGCAGCGATTTTTCTCGAGATTTTATAACAAATTTTGATATTGCAGAAGTTTGTGACCTTTCAAAACCATGCATGATCTATGATGCAATTCGGATATTTTTATATACCATTGATCAAAGCTTAGCCGCTTTGCCTTGGCAAGATTATGCAAATTTTTCCATTTTTGCTATTTCAACATTTGTTGACGAAAGAGAATTAGCAAGCATTCAAGGTGTTCAAGATTGGCTTTTTAATTCGACGAGAACAGTTCTAAGACCTATTGCCATAGCTGATATTCAAGATCGCCTTTCAGAAAGTTTAGGCAGAATTGGCTCGACGCCAGAAACAAGAAAACGCAATGACGCTCGTTTTCTAACTATTTTAGACCATCTCTTTGCAAGAGGTAACCTATGATAAAGTATCTCATCTTAGCTTTAGCTACTACCTGGATACCTCTTCAAGTTTTCGGCCATATTCATGACAAATCTATTGAAGGCGTATCAAGCGGTCGTGATGAAGAAGGCTTTCAAGAATTAATGCATGATGCGAAGACTATTTCAGATATCGCTATTTTGCTTGATTACCCGGTTAGTAACATTCATAAAATGACATTTGTTTCTTCAGAGCAGCTCTCTCGTTTAACTGCTAATGGCAGACACGCTCTACCTCATTGGAAAGATGGAAAAAATATTTTAGATGCACTAAAAAATGTAAATGGAATTCTTGAATTTGTCACTGACGCAAGTGGAGGGGAAGTTTGTGGCCAATGCAATCGTTCTTTTTACAGCGATATCCCAAACAGGTGGACTCAAAGACAAGTCATCGAACATGTAATGGGTCATAATTTTTTCTCTGCAGCTTCTGGATATCGCGTTCATAATGACTCTATGGGCATCTCTTTAGCTCTTGCTGAGCAAATTAGAGAATATGAGCAAAAAATCCCTGAAGGAGAAGTTTCTCGGTTCATCCAGCATTTATATTCTTTAGAAATGCTGCAAGGTCTATCTGATGGCAGTTATGATCCACCAGCAAGCTTTATACCCAAAAAGCTAACCGCTGATCAAATTATGCTTAAAATGCATGCCCAAAGGACTAGAGGTGAGAAATTTGATGCAAACCAAGACACAAAACCATCCTTAAGCGTTCTTGCAGGGCTCGTGGCTCATTTCCCAGAATATGAGCCATGGAAAAAAGATCTAATCAGAAAATTCGAATCTATGAACAGCCATTATCCCGGCAATGTGCAGACAAAAATTATCAATGAAGGCTGGGCGACGTTTTCTCAGCTCCTTTTGCATAAATATACTCCTTGGGCTAATCAAGATGAAGCCACCTTTGAATCGGCACATCTACTTAGCGGTGTCGCCTACCCAAAGATCTCAAATCCATATTGGCTTGGTCTTGAAGGTTGGAAAAATTTTCATAAGAAAGTCATGCAAGAGCTAGATAAAAGTGCTTTAACTGATTTAGAAAAAGACAAGAAATTTGTAGCTAAAGCCAAAAGCCTTATTCAAAGATCAAATAGTTTTCGTTTTCTTCTAGAAGTGTTAGATGATGAATGGGTACTTAAAAACCAAATAGGTCTTTATCGTAAAGCAAGCTTTGATGAAATTGAACGCAGTTGTCAAGGCAAGCCTCAAAGCTGCTGGCCACAACAAGGCGAAGAAGCTTATATCTTTTTGAGTAGAAGAGCAACACGAGTTGTCCGCAATATAGCAAGAGAAAATGCTGATTTTAGTTTTCACTACCCTATGATTGAGTTTATCTCAGCAAATTGGCAAGGTTCTGGCTCTATCCGTCTTAATCATCGTAAAAGAGCTACAAATGACTTTTCTTTACCCCTTGAGATGAAATCAACAGCGCAAACTCTTTATATCATAGCAATGATGATGCAACGCCCAGTCATGCTAGATAGCTTTGCTCTTCGTGCAAATGAAGAAGCAAAAAGCCTAAGCTATGATGACTTTACTATCAAAGTAGAGCCCACTGGTGAGGTAAGTCTTGTTAGCGATAAACTTTCCATCGAAGAACAAAAAGAAGCCATTCAATTAGCTAAAAACGCTATTGAAGCCTATCAATTAGACGAATATATCAATGATATTAATGAATTAAATAATGACGATCTCTTTACAAGAGCGAAAATCTTAACTCAAACATACATACAAAACAAACTGCAAGCTTCCCATGTTCATCGAGCTACAAACTCAAATACTCTATTAAGTCATGCACCGACTTCTTCTGAAGCAATACTAGCTTATGAAAAGATGAGTCAAAAGCGGCTAGCAAAGATTCTTCATTTAGCGGTGCAAGGAAAAATAAATATTAAAAAAGGACTAAAGTCTGTCTCTTTAGCTCATCTTCCGACTATCCCTAGCATCCGTTTAGATCACCGCTATCTTAACTTTATCTTAAGCCTAAAAAAACCTGCTCCTGTTGATTCTCCTGATGATTTAGCAGAGTCTTCATACTATTGGGGTCAAGATGATGATGCAAAAATGGGAAAGTTTTCAGGCCCTTTCTCTGGCATCAAACCCGGTGATATTTTTAAATTACCGACCTCTCAAGGCGGTAGCGGCGACTCGCAAGACAACAGTGATTCTGGGTCAGAAGACGGAGAGCCAGAAGATGGAGATCCTCAAGATAGCCCAGGTGGTAATAATCCAAGCGACATTGAGATTTCAATCGAAGATTGGGGAAAACTGCTTTCGCAAGCAATTGAGTTGCCTAACTTAAAGAAAACGCAAGGCGGCGATAGTAAGATCACAATACGTAAAAAAGCTGGAACTGTTCGCAGGGAGCATGGAGATCTTGTCTATCCGAAAATGGTAAGAAATATTTTGCCTCTAGCTTTAGCTGAAAAAATTTTTCAAGAGCAAGATATTTTTTCTGACTTTGATCCAGTCGCTATCCTACAAAAAGGTTTTGAACTAGCAAGACCTGCTGATAGAGTCGTTATTAACCGCAAAGAAAAGCCACTTCCTGCTATGCAAGCTGTAATCTGCATTGTTATGGATTTTTCTGGCAGTATGCAGGGTAAACCTCATGAATCAGCAGCTAATTTTGTCTTTAACTTTCGTTCATTAGTTTTAGCAAAATATGACACCATTAAGTTTCATTATATTGTTTATGATTCACAAGCGCATGAATTTTTAGAAGAAGATGTATTTGGGAAAAAACCAAAATTTCTTGGTGGCTCTACTAGCAATGTGGTCGGGTACCAAGCTGCTCTTGAGATCTTAAACCGCTATGATAATGCGCAGTGGAATAAATATGTTATAGGCCTAGGCGATGCTGGTGCTGCCGATGGATCAGAAACTGCAGCAATCATTGAAAAAACCTACCCTCAGTGTCAATTTATGGGGTTTGTTTACACCTCAGCAGGTGGTCTTGCTATGGCAGACCAAGGATTTTTAGCAGCAATGCAAGGCCTGTCGCAAAAGCTCAAATGGTTTGGTTATTCTGAGCTACAAGATCCTAGTCAAGCTAGTACCATAAAAACACTGCGGGAACTTTTTAAAGAGAATTAGCTGTTACGGCTTAACCATACCAACAATGAGATCTATCTCGCCAGCCGATAGATTTAAGTCTTTTTGAATGCGTGTTTTTGAGTGCCCTTGCGTAAACATCCTACGAGCATCATCATATTTTTTATGCTCTATTTCTTTCATCAAATCATTATAAGGAATTTTTTCATTAAAAAACATGGCCAGATTTTGTGCCCGACCAATTGTATTTAAAAGAAGGTCTTTCTCTTTTTCAACTTTTCTCAGTATTACTTCAACCGAATTCTCTTTTTTTGCAAGATTATGCAATGGTATTTCAATTTTTTTCGCCATAGCAGCTACAATCTCATCAAGATTACTGGCTATAGTTTCTTTTGAATTTTTAATTTCTACTTCAATTTCTGTGCTAACTTGATTTAAATTTTTCAGAAGTTCTCTAGCATTTCTCTCAAGAGAGACAAGCTCACTGTGAACAGTTTGTTGCAGATCCTTTAGAGCATTATTTGCTATAGCAATATCTTCAAGCAAGGGCTCATGGTCAGTCTTTTGTCGATAAAGATTCAACACAAATAGACCTACAATTACCTCTAATACAAGCACAACACATAAAAGAACAGCTATCATTTTGCCTCTTGCAGGTATCTTTTTAAGACTTCTTCATCTATCTCATCAATATTCACCGTCTGTGCAAGCACTAGCTTTTTCTTGCCTCGCTTGCCAATATCTTCACTCTTTATTACTTTTGCCAAAATTCTAAATTCTTGAGGTGTATCAATACGATTGTATTCCACGAGCTTTTGTTTACGCGACCAGTAATCAGGAATTGAAATACTAATACGTAAAAGTGCCCCTTCAGGAAAATGATTTGGTATCTGAAACTCCAGACCATATGGACTAATATAAGTTGTAGTAGCATTACATTCGATAGTATCTGGTGTCGCCAAATTGTAGTTAGAAACTGCCAGATCTACTTTTCGCGAAGATCTTGGATAGAATTTGATAAGTTCAATGTCAAAATCTTGTTTTTCTATCATAGCCTTCCCCTCTGCCATTAGCTTTCCTTTGCTTTTTCATTTTCAAAAATTTTATTCATTTTTTCTTTTAGAGTTTGGCCGGTAAAAGGCTTTACAACATAATTACTAACACCAGCTTTTACTGCTTCTATAATATTTTCTTTTTCAGCTTCTGCTGTAATCATCAAGAAAGGCAGATGCTTTACTTTAGGATCTGAGCGGACTGTTTTTAACAGCTCAAGACCTGTCATATTCGGCATATTCCAATCTGAAACAATCATTTCAATATCATTTGTTCCTTGCAAAATAGCATAGGCTTTTAAGCCATCTTCTGCTTCAATAACATTAGAAAAGCCGTTTTGTTTCAATAATGTCTTAACAATACGGCGCATTGTTGGAAAATCATCTACAACAAGAATTTTCATGTTTGGTGTATTTAGCGCCATAATTTTTCCTTTTTAATCCGTTAGAACAGATTTTAATTTCAAGCGAAGCCTTTCAACAGCCTGAGTATGTAGCTGGCTTACGCGTGATTCCGTAACTTCCAAAATCCTACCAATTTCTTTCAGATTTAAATCTTCATAGTAGTACAAAGACAAAACAAGTTTTTGCTTTTCTGGCAATTCTTCAATATTTGACATCAAAATTTTTCGTACACTTTTGCTTTTCAATTGCGAAAAAGGACTTTTAGTACTAGAGCTTTCTAGACTTTCTAGTAAGCTTTTTCTCTCGTGTTGATAGGGTAGGGTGAGATCATCAACAGAAAGGAGAGCTACTGCTTTTACCTTTGAGACCATATCATGGTACTCATCAAGATCAATTCCTAACGCTTCTGAAAGTTCAGCGTCTGTTACAGCACGGCCAAAACGCTGTTCGAGCTCAGCATATGTTCGTTCAATGCGTTTAGCTTTATCACGAACTGATCTTGGCACCCAGTCTTGTGAACGAAGCTCATCTAAGATGGCCCCACGAATTCTAAATTCAGCGTATGTTTTAAATTTATTGTCCCGACTTGGATCATATTTTTCAATAGCATCCATCAAGCCAATAACACCAGCTGATATCAGATCATCAATATCAATATTAGATGGCAACCGTGAGGCAATACGCTGCGCTACAAACCGAATAAGAGGCGCATAATCCATGATTAGCTGATCGCGAAGCTTACTATCAACTCCTTGACTATCTTGCTTGTATCGCTTTACTAAACCTTTCATCATCCCCACTTTAGGTTATAGGTTCATTAAAGTACTTGCCAAAAATTATGGTCGCTTTGCTGAGAAGTTGTATTTTGGAAAACTCCAACCAAATTCCGCCCTGCTTTTGACCAAGCTTGTCCAGAAATAGACATTGAAAGACTAGCATCACCGACATTTCGCTTCAAAATATGCTCACTTAGCTTTTTGTCATAGGGAATGGAACCAAGAAAATGCAGATCAATCGAAAGAAAATTAAAACAGACTTTTTTCATATTCGAAAAAATCTTTTCACCCTCAGCTACTGAATGAACCATATTAACTAAAAGATAGAAGTCTTTGATTCCTTTCTTGGAAAGGACCTTTATAAGGGCGTAAGCATCTGTCAAAGAATGAGGTTCGCTTGTACAAACAATCACTCTTTTTTGAACTATTTGATTAAAGTGGAGCACGGTATCAGCAATGCCAGCAGCAGTATCGACGATGACATAATCATATCTATCCGCAAGCGATTCCAGATAGCTTGAAACTACTGCTTTTTGGCTATAGCTCAAGCTAGCTAAATCGGCTAAACCAGACCCTGTAGGGATGACGTCAATACCATTGCGGTCTTTAAGAATAATCTTGTCCAGAGCCACACTCCCATCAAGAACGTCTCTTATATTGTACTTTGGCTCTAAACCCAAAACAATATCCACGTTTGCCAAACCAAGATCTCCATCTAAGATCAGTATTCTAAGGTCATTGGCAGCTAAAAATTTAGCCAGATGCACAACCGTGAGAGTTTTGCCCACTCCTCCTTTCCCACTTGAAACAGAAATACTACGCATAGGGTATCTCTGTTGTGCTTTATCACTCTGCAAAATGTTGCGATCTTTATAATTAATAGTATAAAAGTCTTCGTCTTTTAATTTGCTATATTCCATGCCTTATTCCTTTATTTATAGACTGAAGAGCTTTTCAATAACTCTCTCTTTACTTGATTTTTCTATATCATCAGGTACCTTTGGGCCTATGGAAAAATAACTCAAAGGCAAGGCCCATTTTTGAGACAAGTTAAAGATGTCGCCATAGGAAAAGCACTCATCGAGCTTTGTAAAAATTAAACTAGATAAGCCCAAAGGAGCAAATGACCTAATCGTATAATCTAGTTGCAGATTTTTTTCTGTAAGAGGCAACACCAAATGAGTGTGCATTAAAATAGAATCGTTTTGTAAATTTTTTAGATCTTGAAGATCCTTCTCAGATTTTGGGAAGCGACCACTTGAATCAATTAAGATTGTCTTTTCATTGCCATTGGCAAGAATAACTTTCTCTAGATCATGAACGTTATCAATACTAGTAAATTCTAGATTTAATATCTTAGAATACACTCTTAAAGTATCATTTCCTAAAATCTTAGCATGATCAAAAGATACTAAAATAACATCCTTTTTATGCTTTCTCTTAGCCAACGCAGCTAGCTTGACAAGGCATGTTGTTTTTCCTGAAGCATTAGGCCCAACAAAGCAATGTATGTTAATGTTTTCTGGAAGGCTTTCAATTGGCGCAAATATTGCTATTTTTCCTAAAAAGAACTTAATGGCCATAGCTCGGTAATAATCAAGTGGATTAGGAAAAGTTTTGGCTTCAATATCAGAATATTTTGGTACAAGTTCTAATTGCTTTT
Source organism: uncultured Pseudomonadota bacterium (assembly GCA_937896265.1). Taxonomy (GTDB): domain Bacteria; phylum Bdellovibrionota_B; class Oligoflexia; order Oligoflexales; family Bog-1112; genus CALBMD01. The sequence continues at coordinate 554 of CALBMD010000302.1, read as the reverse complement.
GTAGATAAAGCAAAATAGACTTTTCAATTCCAGCTAAGAAAAGTGTTTTGTATAAATCTTGGTAAAACTCAGGTATTTCAATATCCTTCTCATTTTGTTTATATCCAATATCTAGAAGAAGAGTATAGAGCTCCTTCATTGCATACTCTAAACGGCCAAGCTCTTCCCTTGTAGCAACTTGCTCATTAAGAATTTGCAGTCTTCGATTTATACTTGAAAATTTATTTTCTAGATCTTCTTTATCTACCCAGCGTTCAGAACCACTATAAGTGGCTCCTTTTACCTCTCTTTTTTCTGGAAAAGCGACCTTGACCTCCACAATCTTTCGATTGTCTTTAGGCAAAGTTTTTTCTTCTGTTGAAATAATAACAGCATCTTTACCAACTTCTTTTTTAATATCACGCATGACATCTTTTATTGAAAATCCTTCAAACACCTTAACTTGCACAGCTTGCCTCCACTAATTGAACTTAATTGTCTTGAGGTTATTAGTTTTTATATCAGATGGAATCTCATCATAAGCTAAGACGATAACCCCAGGAATAAAACGATCA
>CALBMD010000301.1 GCA_937896265.1 uncultured Pseudomonadota bacterium | reverse complement strand
CATTTACTTTTCTCCTCGTCCCTTATGATTGGTTCGTTTTTTCCGCGCTCGAAATCGACAACATCCTCAGTGGTTTGTTTTATGGGCTGTCTCTACTAGCTCTTTTATCTATTGGTATGTTATTTTTACGTTTTAGAGAGAAAATTCTGCTTCAGTACCTTTTCTTTCTAATCATCAGCATCATTGGCACACTCGCGCTCGATGGCCACCTTGATCTTTGGTTTGACATAGCTCGTAACAGTTTTGGCGGTGAAGGCTTCCTCGCATCATTAGTGCCTCTGATTCCACTGACGACGCTATTTTATGTCGCCAATTTTGCTAAACTGCAACAGCTTTGGGTTAGGGTGATCAAAATTACAGCGTGTGCTATTGCTATTTGCCTTATTCTTGGTCCCCTCTTGCCATTAGCACGACACACCGTCTGGCTTCGTTTATTGCGAGGAACTTTCAGTAACTCTTGTTTTTTAATGGCTATTATTTTTTCCGTTTACGCATCATTAAAAGGTTTTGCTCCGCGCTATTTCATGTTTGGTACCCTTATCTATTGCATTTTTTCACTTTGGAACATGGGTACTTGGGGAAACCTACCTTTCATTGCAACCATTCCTTTTAGTCCAATATATAACCACCTTATGCAAGCCGGTTCATGTTTTGAATTCATAATCTTTGCTATAGCGCTTTTTAGACGCGCCAAAGAAATGGAAATCGAACGAGAAACTCTTTTACAGCAGCACGCCGAGCAAGAAAGAAAGCATGCTTTCGATAAAGCTATTGCAAAAAATGTTCAGATGATTGCTCATGATTTACGCAAGCCATTGCAAGCGCTTAAAATATATAACAAGATAATTTCGACCAAAGGGAAACTTTCTCCTGATTTCCCCCCAAAAATAGATGCGATGATTGATTATGCTGAAGGCATGACTGCTAACTTGTTAGCGGCAGGAACTCATGCAAATCTAAAACTCGAAGCCATAAACTTGTTAGAAATTGCCGACTTTATAAACGAATCACTGAGTAAGATAAAATTAACAATCACCATTGCTCACAAGACACCACTTATTGCCGATCGCATACAGTTGACCCGTGTTCTACGCAATTTAGTTCATAACGCCGAGGAGATGATCAAGAGTACAGATAGAATTTGGCTCATCAGCCAAGATGTCTTAGGAAAGGTCGAAATAGTTGTTGGCAATACTGGAACTTTTATTGAGCCAGATGTTCGCCAAAACCTCTTCGAAGAATTTACAACAAGAGATAAAGTTGATGGCATCGGGCTTGGTCTGGCGATTGCTAAGCGTGTTATCGAAAGCCATGGCGGTAGCATTTATTGCCGTTCAGAGCGAGAATTTGGCACGGAGTTTGTAATCACGCTACCGACCAAACTCATGCTAACATAAGTTACAAAAGATTATGAGCATCGTTTTGACTCGTATATGAGCTTTTGAGTAAGACTCTGCAAACACTCCGGGACGGAGTTGTCGGATCGGGGAGTTTTACACCTTGCCGATATTGGGCGTGGAGTCCATCGTAAGGCTTCTATGCAAACAGCAAGGAAGCAGGGACTGCGAAGCGTCAAAAAAGATGGGAAAGACCGAGAGCTAACCCTGAAGCCACGCCCCTTTAGGGGTGTCCTTAAATCATGTAAGTGATTTAAGGTTGGTAGTTCACTTCAGTGAAGATACCGGATTGGCAGAAGCTCTACGACCGCAAGCACAGCTACCAAGGCTATATCGTCCCAGCCCAAGTTTGATCGGCTAGAGGTCTCTGTTATTGACTTCTACAAGTCCCAGAGCTTTGTTGTCACGCACGAGGTGATTCTAGGTAACACTTCAACAACGGACTCGGAGTGTTGGGGCGAACTGGACGCGCTTTTGGGTCGTGATTGGGATCGAGAAGATGGTATGCAATTGCAAATTCACCGGGCTGCTATTGACGCCCATTACCAAACTAACACAGTTGCTCAATATGCTAGGGCGCGTAAAAAGATTATTCCTGTCACCGGCATTGATAATTGGAAAACTGAGCTTTTGCCTTCTCGCCCGATGAATTTAAAACTAAATGGCAAGTCTCAAACCTCAGGAAAACGGCGTTGGCCTCTCGGGGTGTCTCTCTTTTAGCTCGATCTCTATAACCGCCTTAAGCTGGAGCCAAATTCAGACGGTACTTTTCCGGCGGAATATGTCCATTTCTCAGAGGGCATGAGCGAAGAGTACTATAAACAGCTTACGGGAGAAGTATGTAAGCTAGGCAAGATATGCGTGGTAAGCCTAAGATGGTATGGGAAAAGTAGCATGAGGCGACTGCTTCGTATACATCTTGGCGCTGGTCAAGATCTGCGGTATCCACCTTTGGAGCGATGAACGCTGGGCTGCCTAGGCGGCGCCTTCATCAAAATGGCGCACATGATTGATTACAGCAGTTGCTTTGCTATCAACTTGCCCCAAATCGCCGCTTTTACCAAGCATTCGTCTAGCGGCACCACCTCTCGCTATTTCTAAAGATAGCCTTTCAATTGCAAGCGCTGATTGTGCCTTTGAAAGATTTTGTTCTTCATTCAAAACCTTTGTTATCTTTGCCTTCTGACAACCTATCAGCTTACTAAATTCATCTTGGTTTATATTTAAGAAAATGATTATTTCCCTAACTATACTCGATGAGATTGAAAAATGGGGGTCTAAAATTGACTTTTCATAGTTATTTTCAATAAACTTCATTGCTGCCAATTTAACCAAACGATCGACAGAATCTTTTGGCAAAGATCTTCTCCCTTTTTCTGAAACAAGAATATCCACATCATCTACGATAATAGATGCAAAAGGGTGCTTAAATTTGTAATTATTTTCTTGGATTTTTTTTAGCATTTCTTTCTCCTGCTGATACGACCAAAATCAGCTCGCCTTCTTCATCTTCTTCAAGTTCGATTACAAACCTGACGCTATGGCCTAACAGTCATGTGTTCGCCAATAAAAACGAATTCCCAAGTATTCGCGATTGTTTGTATCTTGAAGGACGCCATTTTTGTTACAAACCAGGGTTATAATCTCACTGACGCTATATCCCCTGCTTTTGTGTTCATTTAGGACGTGCTCTTCGGCTATCGTAACTCTTCCATTTTCTCTTAGCTTGTCAAATAGCTTCCTGGCATCAGTTAGTTTCACTGAAGCATCCTATATAAACACATCGATAAATCAAATAAAAAATTGAGATAAATATATAACATCATAATTTAATAGGATAAAAAAGTTTCCACAGGAAACAATTAAATATAACACGTTAGCAGGATTCTGACAATATTCAGCTTTTCGACACCACAATCACCTCCCCATTATTTAGAATTATACTTTCACACACACTATATAGAAACGAATAAGAAAGTCATTTTCACCCGGA
>CALBMD010000300.1 GCA_937896265.1 uncultured Pseudomonadota bacterium | reverse complement strand
TAGCAATACTAGCTTGTTCTCGTTCGGCAAGGGTTGTAAGCAGCTTTACTTGCTCGATTTTTGCATTCTGTGCTTCGCGAAGAGCTGTGATGTCAATGCAGGAGCCGACATAGCCGCGAAAGATATTATTTTCTATGAGTGGACGGCCATTGTCTAAAATCCATCGGTATTCGCCGTCGTGCCTTTTTAGTCTATACTCCATGGAAAATGGCTGGCGTTTTTTGAAGTGCTGCATGAAGTAATCAATGCAGAAGCTATAGTCTTCAAAATGAACCCCTTCGGCCCAGCCATAACCGTATTCTTGCTCCATAGTGCGGCCAGTAAATTCTAGCCAAGGTTTGTTGAAGAAGGTGCAATGAGCTTGATCATTGGCTAGCCACAAAAGGACAGGCGAGCAATCAGCCATTAAACGAAAGCGTTCATTCTCATCAAAAGTCGACATGGGTCACCTATAAGAAGAGAGCACATTTTTTAGATCGGGAAGCAGAGAGGCAAACTAAATCACCTTATCCGAGTGTTTTTTGCCTAGTTGCTTGCTTGGTTTAACTATGACAGCGAGCGTATAACGATGAAACAAAAGTTCTCTTTAGTGGTTCTTGCGGTATTTGGATTAAAGCCTAGAGGCAGGAGGATCTTTAGGCAAGTTTTGGGATATAATGTCGTTATATCTAGAATTAATTTGAGGGTTGCAATATGCGTGGTGGTTATCTCCTCATTCTCATACTTGTTCTTGTGGCTTGCAAGACAGTTAATCAAAAAGACAGCCAGCCTTCTCAAGCTCAGTTTCTAAAACGTATCGCTGACAATGATGGTATCCATTTTGATATAGAAGTACCAGGCAGCCCTGGTGCGCACGTTCTTTCAGTTTGTCCTGAAAAAGGTAGTTGTCAAGAGCTCTTTGTTAATGAAGAAACTATTAGTTTAAAGAGTATCCCCGCAGGAAGCTACAAGGTAGATTTGCGTGCCTGTACTAAGGGGATTGAGGCAGTCTGTGATCAGCAAATTTTTGCAGGCAGCTTTATTCAGCCGATTGAGCAGGCAAAACAATCGATAACTGGTGATAGCGAATATCAAATCCTTGTTGCAAAAAATGATGCTTCTTTGCAGTTCTATGCAGCAATATTTCGTCACTATACAGCTGTAACTCTATGTAAGAGTCAGGGGAAACTAGATGAAAATCTCAAAGAATACTATGATTTTTTAGCTGAAATGGCTCAGCTTGGGCCAGTATTAGGGACAGTGAGTATTAACGCTATTTTCGCTGAGGATGCTAACTCAGTTGCTTCGTTAAAAACTTCTTTAGGGGCAGAGTTAACAGGCAAAGAGGCAAAATATCGAGTGACGGTAATTAACTATGCCGAGCAGCCTGTAAAAAGGAAGGTCTTTACAAAAGGCTCTTGGAGAGTTAATTGGGTAGAGCTGTTCTTAAAAATTTATCCAGCTAGCGCCGCTCACTCCTCATTCTTCATTGAAAAATTTGAGAATGGCCGTTGGACTACTGAATTTTACTTCTCCTTTCCCGCGCGTAATGATTTTAATTCAGATCGGCCAGATTATGCCGATCGAGATGAGCGTCGTACGATGTTTAATTTACCCGGGGGAGAAGAAAGTGTCATCAAATTTAAGGAATGGCTTCGTAAAAGCGATTATGCACCAACACCCAATGCTATTCTAGATCAGCTGAAAGAGGAGCGGAAAAAGGCAAAGATAGATATTGGTCAGCTTCTAAATAATGCAGAGGAAATGAAAACATTTAGCCGTAAATATAAGAATTTAATTAAAAAAGGTCACACTGCCTTCAAGGATTATGTTGCAGCTCAAGAAGCTGTTGATAAGGTAAAGAAAGGCAAGAGGCTTAGATATTTGTATGATGGAGAATATTCTGATCGTTTTCCAGCTGAAGATAAGATTAAAGATATTTATCGCCAGCAAGCTCTTGGTAAAGGTAGTGAGACCTTGGATAAGGAACTAAAGGCTCTTTTGGCAGAAGAAAGAAAAGCCCTTGTCTTATTCGAGTATGATAAAAATGCAGAAGGGCTTTTGAAAGATAGTGATTATGGTGATTATGATAAAATGGCTAAGGCGCGAGAGTCAGCTTTCAAGAACACTTGGTTTTCTGGTTTTAAAAGCTACCAAGCCTTTGCTAGCAAGGAAGGAGATAAGGCAGTAAAAGCTATAGCGCTTTTGCAAGACTACATGATCGCTGAAACTCGTACTACCTACTTTCAGACCAACCGTCAAACCTCAGAAGAGGATAGACAGTATTTACAAAAAAGACTTTATGCCATCGAAAAGATAATAAAAAGAGAATTTTTAATCTCTGAAAAAGATTCCTTGCGACGCTATTTTGGCTATGATGGTGATCTGTGGCGTATGGCACCACCCGAAGTAATTATAAAAGATGTGCATGGGTTTGATATTTTGACAGACGCAGGAAAGGATCAATTTAAAGAAGAGTTTAAGCGCACGCTAGGCAAGGATTTAGGTGATTTTAAAAAATGGTATGACAGCTTCGAGAATGTATTGATAAAAGAGTATGAAAAAGCAGCTGCTGAGCTTCATCCTAAAACAAAAGCTTATGGAGCTAACTATGATGGAATATCTAATAACTGTTCCAAAGGTGCTGCTCGTGCTCTCAATCAGCTAACTGGTACCAAATACTTCTTAAAAAGCACAGATAAGATAATGACACCTGGAAAACTCGCTAATAGAGCACAAGGATTTGACGCTTATATGCAAAATAAAGCATCAAAAAAAGTGATGACCCCTGCGAATCTAGGGCTAGCAGCGCTGGTTGCTCTAACAAGCTATACAATCATCGACCAAGCAGCTGTAGCTGCCTTGACTGATGGAGGAGATACAGCTGCTATGCAATGCTTTGCTGATGATAAGGAAACCTTCAATGACGAAATCACCGATGTTTTTGATGAAATGTCGAGAATTCGTACCGGCCAAGCTTTGAGTGAGCAAATGCAGAATTTCATCCGCTAGGATTTTCTTTCACACATTGCCAGTACTAATTCGCGGGTAAAGCAAACAGATCACCTGACGGCGTTCGGGCCGATGCGGCCACGACGGCTGGTGATGACCCTTTAGGATGCCCTTTAGACCTAGATGGCCATGGCCAAGATTGTTGATCGATCCACTCTTCGGGCTAAGCAGTTAATATTTAACCATGTGTCATAGTCATCACCAGCCGTCGTGGCCGCATCGGCCTGATCGGCGTCAGGTAGTCAAAGGGTCATCACCGCCGTCGTGGCTGCATCGGCCCAGCGGCGTCAGGTAGTCAAAGGGTCATCACCAGCCGCCGTGGCCGCCTCGGCCCGAGCGGCGTCAGGTGATCTGTTTGATTTACCTACGTTCTTTTGCTATGTCAAGATTTCAGTTGCTTTTCAAGGGATGCATTTCGCCTGCTAGTATCGGATATAAGTCGTAGTTGTTCCAGGTGCTACTTTGTTGCAATCTTCCTCTTGCACCTTTTGCACTTGATCCCTTGGGCGAGTCCAATAATAAACGATGCTGGTGGTGCCTTTGATAGTAACATGATCGAGACGGTCGTCTGAGCCAGCATCGACAATGTTACAGCGGCCTGATGCATGCTCTATTGAGCATGGGCTTTTGCTAAATTGTCCCCCTGCCTGCTGCATATCGCGTTTGATTTTATCCTCTATCACTTCGTAGCTAGCATCATATTCTAAACAGACGCCATCTTGGATGATGGAAAAGCTCGCCTTAATCGGGCTAGCTTTATCAAAGCTAGATTCAATCAGGTTAGTCTCACCATTTGAATCACCATCGTTTTTCTTGCTACGTGGCCCACAAGCAGCAGCTGCTAAAGCAAGTAGTAAGCAAGTCTTTTTCATATTAGACTCCTATTTTAGCTGAGATTCTATCGGTAGATTTAGAAAAATATTTAGAAGGCTGAAAACTATGCTCATAGATATCCATTCTCCCAATTTTAAGCCAGAAGTCATCCCAGTTGAATTTGTAGTGATCCATTACACTGGCTGTAGTTTAACTGAGACTCTCCGCCTTTTTACCTCTTCTACTGTAGGTACTTGTGCCCATTTTGTTATTGATATAGGTGGTGCTACCTATGATTTGGGTCATTTTATCAATGGTGAGATTAAGCGCGGTGCCCATGCTGGTGAGAGCTTTCTTGATGTGGATGGGAAGCGCTGGGAAAAATTTAATTTTTTTAGTATTGGTATTGAATTGGTGAACCTTAACGGCAACTTATTCTCTTACCCTGATGCACAGATCGCAAGTTTATTAAAGTTGCTGCTTCATCTAGGAAAGAGGTTTGCATCTCTACGCCAACCTGAACGCATCGTGGGCCATGAGCATATTGCTGGCTACCGCGGCAAGGTAGACCCGGGACAACAGTTTGATTGGGTCAGTCTTTATCAGCAATTAGAGATGAAAATAGTAGAGCGTCATCCAAGACTTAATGCAAACGCAATAGCTCGTTTTGAGGAGAAGCACGGCAAGATCATCCCAACTAATATGACTGATGCTCAGTGGCCAGCATTAAGCTCTGAGCTTGAGCGCTTTGCTGCTGAAGAGCTAGATCGATGAGGGTGTTTGATCTTCAGTCTTTTTACAGAAGATGAACGATAGATTTTCCAACTGAATGTTAGATATTTTCAAATTTTTCCACACCTTACTTCAAGTTAGACTGCTTGCATAACAAAAATACTATTGTAAGCGAGGTATCCTATGTCAGTAATCGTTCATTCTATAAATTTACTTCGCGAGCGTATGATTGGTATTTTTAAAAATACGATTGAATTATTACCGAATATTATCTTTGCCGTGGTGTTCTTCTACGTCTTTTATTACATCGGTAACAAACTCCATGCATACTTAGAAAACAAGCTAGAAAATAAAACTAAAAACATTCTAGCGCGGCGGATCGTCTCCAATATTACTTATGCGGGTTTTCTTTGCATAATCACCATTATCACACTAGCAATCTTGAACTTAGAGAAAGCTGTTTTATCGCTGTTAACCGGTGCGGGGGTATTGGGTGTTGTTCTTGGTTTCGCCTTTCAAGATCTGTCTGCAAATTTAATAGGAGGAATTATCGTAGCCTTCCAGGCGCCATTCGAAATAGGGCATTTTATCAAAATAGGTGTTGTTGAAGGCACAGTTTCTAAAATAGGCCTACGCGTTACTCATTTAACTCTTGGCACTAAAGAAGAAGTATATATCCCCAATAAAACTTTCCTTGTTGAAAGCCTTGTTAACTATACTCAAGCTGGAGAGCGAAAGATAAATATTAAAATGGTTGTGCCTCCCTCGCTTGATTTTGTCGATTTCAGGCAAAAAGTGCAAAGAGAGTTGAAAAACCTCTATGGCAAAAGAAAAGATACGGAAATCGAGGTTTATGCCATTGCCTTTTTAGGTCCGAAATTAGCTAATCTTGGTACTCAAGAGGTGCTCGACCAACAGATTATACAACTGACAGCAGCGCAAAATCTTGTTGAAATAACGGTGAGCGTGACGATAGATTTTCCTGGAAAAAATAACTATATGATCGGCCAATCAGAGGCTATCCAGCTACTGGCTGGCATATTGGCGCAACGAGGTTCGATTAAATCACTGAAAGCGGAATCGTCTCAGGTTGTGTAAGACTGGGCCAGTTAGAACTTTGCCTTCCATGTCAAATCGAGAGCCATGGCATGGGCAATCCCATGAGCTCTCAGCGTTATTCCAATGAACATAGCACCCCATGTGACTGCATATTGGAGATAGAGCATGAATCTTGCCATGAGTATCTTTTGAGACGGCAACAAGCTCTTCATTAATTCGGACTATTTTTCCTTCTCCCTTCTGAAGAGGGGTTAAAGAAATATTTTTATGCCACGTTAATCGGTCTTTAACATAGTTTAGCGGGTAATCCTTGTTTTCTTGAAAATAATTGCAAATAGTCGAGATACCAGAGGATACAGTGGATCTGCTTGGGTCATAAAGATAAGCCCAGCGATTTTCTCGGCCAAGGATCATTTCAGAGAGCATATAACCCGCTAAGGTACCAAATGTCATGCCATTGCCGTTGAAGCCAGTTGCAACATAGACTTTTTCTGTGCTTGGTTTTCTGCCAATAAAGGGTAAACCGTCGACTGATTGCAGTATTTGTCCTGACCAAGTTGCTATAATGCGCTTAACAGGAAAATGCTGATAAGCATAATTTTGCAGCTTATTATAAGCTAGTGTCGCGTCACCATTACCTGTTTTGTGATCTTCTCCTCCGATAATAACTAAGCCTTTGTATAAGCGGATATAATGGTAAGGGCTGTCTAAGTCCCAAAATAATCCAGGAAGAAGTCGGTATGATTCATCTGTCGAAAACGCAATTGCATATGTGCGATAGGCGGCAACCTTAGTAATGAGCGAGCTTACTTCACCAAATGGAGCATGGCTTGCAATAATTGTGGATTTTGAGATGATAGTCCCGCGCTCTGTTTCAACTAAACATCCTGCCTTACTCTCTGTTATTTTTAATGCCCTGGTGTTTGAAAATATAGAGTTACCTCGACCAACAATCGCTTTTACGAGTGCAGCAAGATAGTGCTGGGGATGAAATTGCGCTTGGTTGTCAATGCGTAACCATCCATGAGATGGAATAGGTAAGCTTTCACGTTTGATTGATAAATGCCAACCCAAATCTCTAGCTGCTAAGACTTCTTTCTGAAGTAAAGGTAATTGTTTGCGACTACTAGCAAAGAGAAAAAGCGGGGTCCTTTCAAATTGACACTTAATGTTCAATTCTTGAATTATATTTGATATCGCTTCCAAAGCAAACTTTGTCGATGAAGCAGCATCGTGTAGAGCATTTGAACCAAAAACTTTTGCTAAATGAGCATATCTGCTATCGATATATTCAGTTAAATGAGCGGTAGTATATCCGCTTTCTGCGCAGGCTATTTGTTTTTGATCTATTACTATTACTTTAAGCCCAGCTTTTTTTAATAGGTAGGCAGCAGTCAAGCCTGTTATCCCAGCTCCGATTATCAATACGTCGGTAGTTAGACTGTTTGCCATTGTATCCGATGTGATTGGACGGGCAGTTTGAAGCCAATATGATATTCTTTTTGGCGTCATTTGCAGCCTCTTAATCTTGTATCCTGTTGAAGATAAATTTCCTGTAAGCAAGTTATTATAACTATCTATAAACTAATATTAACGTTGTAAACATTACCTTTTTTCAAACCTAAAAAATCAAAATTTCGAATTATCTTCCGAGTCGCTTGCGGTATTCTTAAGGAATACATAGAAAAATAGAAATATTTTATCCTACTCTAGGTTGGTATTGTCACGCTGACTGAAACAATCAGAAACCCAACTTATTAAATGGAGGTCCAACCATGACAACCGAGACAAGAAGCGAGGCCGCAAAAAAAGCTGTCGAAACGAGAAAAGAGCATGATCCAGATGCCTTCACAAAAATGGGACAAAAGGGAGCTGAAGCTCGACATAACAAGGATCCGGAAGAAGAAAGTGAGATTGCCCACAAAGCAGCTGAAACGAGAAAGGAACATGACCCAGATGCTTTCACAAAAATGGGGCAGAAGGGGGCTGAGGCTCGACATAGCAAAGACTCAGAAGAAGAAAGCGAGATCGCCCGTAAAGCAGCTGAAACGAGGAAGGAACATGACCCAGATGCTTTCACAAAAATGGGGCAGAAGGGTGGTTCTAGCCGAGGTAGTAGTGAACAGCATGACGAGCATGAAGAAAATGACGAGCATGAAGAAAAGAAAGAGCTACATTAAACAAGGGGAGGAGCTGCTTGCAAAGCTCCTCCCAAAACAAAGGCCAGTGAGCAGAATAAAGCTTCGAATCTAACGTTTTGCCGCTGAAGATGCAGACTGGGAAGCAGGCCTGATGCTGGGGCCCACAGATGATGGAGCTCTGGGTGCTGCTGATGACGCGCTTCCAGACACGGAAGAAACTGATCTTATTGCTTGTGTTGCTTGTCGTCTCAACAAGTCATCATGATCTACTAAGAGCTTCATAAATGTCCGTGGATGACAGATATCACGGAATAAAGCATGATAAATATAGCGTAGGCTATATGGCTTGTAGCTATTATTAAAAGAGAGCTCTAGCATCTTTAAATTTACATGAAATACTTCTTTCTCAAACGTTTTTAAGAAACATGCAAGATCTTTCGCGCTGTCTAGATCTTCTGTCTCAATGAAGATCTCTCTTACATCGCCATTGTTGTCCAACCTTAATTCAAGGGAAACAGAAGCGCCTTTTAAAGACACTTGAGCACCCTGAACCAAGATAAAGTTTTCAGCTAGAGGCATATAACTTGCAGCACTTACCCAGCTCCAAACTATCGCTAAACAACAAAACCATCGCAGCATAGCTATCCTTTCTGTTGTAAGATTCAAGACGAAGATCTTCTAGCATAGGTAGCAACTGAGCAGCAATGGTGATTTTTCTACCCATCGCCTGAAGGGCTTATCTAGTGGTAATCTAATAAGAACGAAACATTTTTATGCGAGGAAAACTATATGGGTGATAAATCACCAAAAGAAAAAGCCAAGCACAAAAAAACCCAAGAAGAAAAAAAGGTCCAAAAAGAAAAGAAGAAGCATGACAAGCAGCATCATGAGGATGCTGCTTAGTTTTTCGCTGGGGCTTGCGTCTAGCTACCCCTGGTGATAGCATCAGCGCTAACTTAAACTAAGGAAATGCTGATGCTGCGTGATCTCCAAATTGTTCAGGCCCGAATTCCTATCAAAGGCGTTGAATTTACTCTTTATGCTTTCGAAGACACACCAGGAGCTCAGCCTGATTTAGCTCTTGTGCTTGGTAATATCACTGCTGGGCAAGAAGTTCTCACTAGAATCCACTCAGAATGCCTTACAGGCGATCTTTTTAGTTCTGAGCGTTGTGATTGCGGGCCCCAATTAAATGATATGATTGATCGCCTTATTGAAAATGGCCAGGGTATTTTAATTTACCTTCGCCAAGAAGGGCGTGGCATTGGTCTCATGAAGAAACTTGAAGCATACTGCTTGCAAGACGAGGGCTACGATACAATTGAAGCCAACTTAGCTTTAGGCCATCAGGCAGATGAAAGAAATTACCAAAAGGCGGCAACGATCTTGCAGCACTTTCAAATTCCAAGTGTTGCTCTTGTTACAAACAACCCGGAGAAGATTACCAGCCTGGAATCGTATGGTATTCATGTCGCTAAGAGAGTGGCTTCGAAGATTCATTTGTCCCCTAGTAACGCGGAATATATGAAAACAAAAAGCGAACGCTTTAATCATTTTTTAGTTTTATAAAAATAGCTTGCCGCCAAATTCCCCTCTTGTTATACCCTACCATCAATGCTTTCAAGGAGGGTACTATGCGATCAAAGATCCTTATTGGCCTGTGGTTTCTCCTCATTCTCTCGATGCAGGTAAAAGCAGACTTAAGGTCCTACCTGGACCCAGGCGATGATGGTAAAACCTACTCTGTATCCCGCTCTGCTCTCACTGAAAAGACAAAATTTCTTCTGCATCTTTCTGAAATCCCTCAAAAACTAGCTGCTCGTTTTGGCACTAACGAAGCCAAAGTTCTCTATTTTGAGCTGGATTCGCATGAAAAATCACTCTACCTCATAGAAGCCCCTGAGGGGCGTTGGGCAAGTAGCTTCATGGCGCCTAAAAACATCTATGCAAAATTCGATGTTACTAAAGTTGATGAAGGCTATGTGTACTTCGATATGCTCTCTGGCTTGCGTAGTCTTTCAATAGAGGACTATTATTCAGCCTCTGATGGGGCCCCTCCAAGTGTAAGTACTTTTGAAGAGCGCATAGCTTGTAGACAAAATATGTTAGGCCGAGCTGTGATCGAAGATAATGATGTTCTGGCTTTTGATCACACGACAACTTGCGAAGTAGGAGGTCACTCAAGGGCGGTTTATCCTTTGGCTCTGCGCTATTTCTTGCGCCTTTATTATCCATCGCCAGATTTTGTGCCTAAAAAAGCTAGCCGTCACAAAGAGGTTGGCTATTTTGAGACACCAGCTTTTGTTCAGGCACAGACTGGCAGAGAGATCACCTATGCTCATCGCTGGAATATTGCGGGTGGCAAAAAAATAACCTTTGCTATCTCTTCAAATACACCAAAAGAATTGCGACCAGCTATCCGTCAAGCAATTCTTTACTGGAATAATTATTTGCCTGAAAAACCAATTAAGGTGATTCAGCTAAAGAAACCTGAACCTGTTCCTAGTGCTAAATATAATGTTGTCCAATGGGATGATTACAGTGAAGCTCACAGTGCTTACGCAAACTTTCGCGTAGACCCACTTACTGGTGAAATAAAGGGTGCTGACGTCTATTTGCCTTCTGCCTTTGCTATCGGTAGCAAAGAGCGTTTGCGTAAGGCTTTTCGTCTGCTATCCACTTTAACTATGGGTCAGGAAGCGGTTGAAGGAGCAGCAGCTAAAAGCAAGAAATCTTGTAATCATACACATAAAGGCTTGTGTTCTTTTGCTCTACCGCAAGATTTAGCTACTGCCGCACCACATATACTTGATAGTAAGGTTGAGGACAAAGCGCTTGCTGTCCTTGGGCAGGAATATATTGCTTCGACTGTGGCGCATGAGATTGGTCATGTTCTTGGGTTAAGACACAATTTTGCTGGGAACTTGGGCAATGAAGTGACGCCTATGGACCAGACGAAAATGTTTTATGCTCATTTGAAGAATTATGACGAAGATACAGAAGAGATATTAGATAGAAAGTTTAGCTCTTCAGTGATGCATTATTGCTCTTTTGAGGTAGATATACTCTTGGGCTATCAGATTTTACGCAACAAGAATTTAAACCTTAGTTATGATGCTAAGGCTATCAAGTGGGGTTATCACTCGGAGTCTTTTGTTGAAGGCGAAAGGCCTAATGAAGTGCCCTTTGTCAGTGATTATCGCGCCTCAGATTATTTAGATGTTGGTACGTATAAAGTTTTCAAAAATCCTGTTCTTGATGCGTTAACAAAGCAGCGAGAGTTTTTGCTAAAATTGCCACATCTTCTTATTGAGCAATATATTGCAGTTAAGGCGCCATTAAACGCTGACGATCGTTTGTCTTTGCGCGAAGTGGGACTTACTCCTCGTCTTTTTGCGTGGCAAACAGCTAAGCATACTAAAAACATTCTCGATTGGTGCTACCGTTCAAATCGAGTTTTGTCACTGGATAGTAAAGTGGGTGTGGTGACATCTCAAAATGAAGAGGCACTAGCTCGCGAAAAGATTTCTTGGTTTAAAGACCAGGTCAAAGAGGCTGGAGGCTTGTCAGAAGTTTTATTTTCGACACTGATGGCAGCAAATTCTTCGCTATTTGAAGCAAATGAAAAAGAAGAAGTTAGTGATAAGGTTTCAAATAAGCGTGCTCGCCTATTTGATCCAGATGAGAGCCTTAGTGAAGAAGAAGAAGAGGAACCAGTCCTTGTCGGCTTGCCAGATTCATGGCCTGCTTTGCTAAAGAAAGCTTTTGTCACATTATTATATAAAGATCATCTACGCACATTTATTGGTGCGGACGGTGAAAAGCACGAATTCACAGAGGCTGAGCTAAAACTAATCGAAGAGGAAGGTAAGAGATTTTTTGACGTCTTCTTTGAACATCTAACGGAGTATATGTTAGGTATTTTTAGCGAGGCTAAATTTGAACTCGAAGGCCAGCTAGCTGAGACACCTTTCTTTGATAAGACAGTTGAAAAAAACCTTGGAATCTTGGCTAAACAAGTAATTTTTGCAAAATCAAAGCAAGTAGTTAAAGGCAAGCTAGTCTTAGGAGAGCTTCAGCAAAACATTATCGTGCCAGCGATTGGCATGAATCAAGATCTTCGTCTATTAGCTGCAAGAATGATTAGCGCTGATAGGGTTGCTAATAAGGGTTGGTGTGCTAAAGAGCGCCAGAAGATTTTGGTGGGATTAAAAGACGAACTAGCTATGGTTTTTGGATTTGATTATAGCTATGTTCGTGGCCTGCAGCAGAGTAACTTGACTCCAGAGCTTTGGAATTGGTTTTATCAGCAACTTGAACTTATCTACGAGCTATCTTCCTGCTCTTAGCATCGAGAAGGCTTTGGGAGGAAACTGTGCAGACGGTTTCTCCCAAAAAATCCCGAAGCTTTGCTAGTTTTACGCTCCACTGCCCTATTCGTCTAATTCCTGTGGGTTTTCTTTGTCATCATTTTGGGACTAGCCGCAGAAAATCAACGTTGACCCTCTGAGCTTCAATAAGCGGGGCTTTTTGTACCGGCTTGCTAAGGTATTGGGATTTATGACAAACTCTTTTTTAGCGATTAGAACTAAGCACCAGATCGCCAGCAGCCTTGGTGCCGAGCATGTCGATAACCTGAGGGCCTTAGCAGTCCATTTGCTTCAGCCGCTGCGGGACTTCTTAGGTATGTCAATTGTTATTTCCTCCGGCTACCGATGTCCCGCAGTCAACAAGCTCGCTGATGGCAAAGCTCACTCGCAGCACCAAGCCCTAAGGCGCGAGGCTGCTGCGGACATCTACACCCCAGGGCTGAGGTCAGAGGAGCTGTTTGCCTTTGTCGTGAAGAATAAGGACTGCTTGAACTATGGCCAGGTGATCTTAGAGGCCGACAAAGGCGTCGTGCATCTGAGTTTCAAGAGGGGTAGAGGACAGGAGTTAGTTGCTCTCTAGTGCTTGCCCTGACAAGTGGTTGAGCAATGTGCCAAGC
>CALBMD010000299.1 GCA_937896265.1 uncultured Pseudomonadota bacterium | reverse complement strand
AGGATATCAGCCTTGCTAGTAATTTCTTTGGGATTTGTCGTTTGAGAATGAA
Organism: uncultured Pseudomonadota bacterium; assembly: GCA_937896265.1. Lineage (GTDB taxonomy): Bacteria > Bdellovibrionota_B > Oligoflexia > Oligoflexales > Bog-1112 > CALBMD01. The sequence goes on along the minus strand of CALBMD010000299.1, from coordinate 11,495 downwards.
CAGTAGTTACTGTTGCGTTTTTTTGACAAAGAAGGCTAGCAACAGGACTGCCGACCAGAAAGCTTCTACCGATAACACATGCTTTTTTGCCAGCAATTTCTGTCCCAAGCTCTTCTAATATGGCCAGGATGCCTTTAGGGGTGCAAGGAATAAATAAGGGGCGCCCAAGAACTAAAAGACCCTGATTAATAGGAGTTAAGCCGTCGATATCTTTATCTGGAGCGATATGTTCTAAGATTTGATCCCTAGCAATTTGGGCTGGTAGAGGCAGTTGTACAAGGATGCCATCGATGTTGGGGTTGGCATTTAATTTGCTTACACAGGCCAAAATATCCTGGGTGCTTGCTTGTTCGGGGAAGCTCTCAAGGCTAGTGGTCATGCCGATAGCAAGGCATTCTTTTCGTTTCATCCCAACGTAAAGCTGGCTTGCTTTATTTGTGCCAACAATGATGCAAGCCAGATGCGGCGAGCGATGGCCTTTTGCCTGGAAAATGCTAATCTTTTCGCGCAAGAAAGCTTTTTTCTTTAAACTTAAGGTTTTAGTATAAAAAAGCATTGTCAAGGGGCTTCCTTATGATGAGCTAGGTTTAGTTTTGACCAAACAGCGATTAAGGATTGCATAAGATTTTCTTCAGGATTGGCACTTAATCCATAGCTATCACCACAAAAAACTAAATGTTCTGCCTGGATTGCATCAACGGCGTATTGGCTAAAACCTTTTCTTTCAAGCACACTCGTACCATGGCTCCAGGCTACTGGACAAAGGCTGATAGCTTCGCTTTCAGTTTCGTAAGCGTATATCTTTTGTACTTTGTTGCGGGCTCTTTTTAACTTTTTAATAGCTTTGACTACTGAAGCAGCATCCATCGATATTTCAAAATCAATGGTGCATTGATAGCTAATGCTTTCCTTGTTTAAAGAGCAGCCATAGCAACCCTCTGAGGGGATAAGGAGTAAATCAGGAAGAGCTTGGCGCTTTTCTTTAAATGTTTCAAACAAGGTGATGGTGCTTGCTGGTGTTGTTTTAAATGTTTGCGATAAAACAGCTGGAGGTAAAAGGCTAGCAGCAAGCCACTGGGTGGCCTGCCAAGGGCTTTGAGCAACAGCTAGTATTTTGCTTGCAAACAAGCCTTGTTCAGTTTCAATAAGCCATTGGTTTTCTTGCCAATTAGCAGCTAGAATTTGACAGTCTAACTTGATGGAAACTTGCTCTTTAAGGAGTTCGCACAGGCTTTGCCATAGATCATCAAATGGTCCGAGGTAGGCAAGATCCTTGAAGTATTTGTGACGTTCGCTAAAGGAAGCAAAACTTTGTTCTTCAAAGCTTGCGATACCAATAAGCTGGTTTAGTTGATTAATAACAGCTGTAGCTGGATCTTTTTGGGCCAGCTTAAGCTGTTTTAATATGGTGCTGTCTTTTTCAGGCAATGCTTCAGCAAAGACATTGTCTTGAAGGTTTTGCCAGTCACAGTTTTTGATAGCTCGGTTAAATATCCGTGCTGTATCACTGTCAAAATAGCGACTTTTTGCGATCTCTTTTACTTGCTCACCAAAAACTAACCCTATACGCGCTTCTTTGTGGGCAAGGCTTTTGCTTAATTCTTTGGCTTCAGGGGCAAGGCTTAGGGTATTGCTGATAAAGTCTACGAGGCGTGCGGAAATAGCAGAAAGCCCAACTGGGATATCATGATGGTGTTTTTGCTCGCTAGCTAATCTACCGCCTAACCTTGGGCCTTTTTCTAAAAGCAAGATTTTCAAGCTTGGGTTTTCAAGGGCTAGCCTTAAGGCGCAAAGGATTCCTGCAATACCTCCACCAGCAATGATGATGGGCCACACTTGCTCGTTTTCTTTGCTCTGATTTTCGTCTAACACAGTTACCTTGAAAAAAATTGCCTAAGGTTTTACTAAATTATATTCTCGTTTATCCAAAAGGGGGATCTTCATGTCAGCTGCACCACTTATAAACGAAGATGTCGTTTTAAGAGCTTCTAAGCTAACAAAATATTTTGGGACTTTAAAGGCAGTAAATGAGGTCTGTCTAACCCTAGCAAGGGGCGAATGTTTAGCTATCTTGGGCCCAAATGGTGCTGGCAAAACGACGCTTTGTGAGATATTTGAGGGTCTTGTCAGTCAAGACAGTGGCGATCTTGAAATTCTTTCTTATCGCTATCAAGATAGCCGAGCTAATATTTTAGAGAAGATTGGGGTTACTCTACAAGAAACAGCTCTTTATAAACGATATACTGTCGAAGAAACACTTACCTTATTTGCAAGCTTTTACCCAAGCTCTCTTCCGATCTTGCAACTTTTGCAAGATCTTGATCTCTTAGAGATAAAAGACCGTCGTCTTGGTCAACTATCTGGTGGCCAAAAGCAACGGGTATGCCTAGCCTCTGCTTTTGGCCATAATCCAGATATCTTGTTTCTTGATGAACCGACTAACGGTTTAGATCCGAAAGCTCGCCGGGAAATTTGGGCTCTTGTCTCGCGCTTAAAGGCTATGGGTAAATCTATTATTTTGACTACTCATTTTATGGAAGAAGCTGAAAGGCTGGCGGACCGTATTGCTATCTTAGATCAAGGAAAGATAGTTGGGCTTGGCTCGTTGGATGAGCTTTTTACCACCTTTGGTGTTAAAGAGTATCTTGAAGTGGGTGTTGAAGGTGGTTTATTAGAGCTTCTAAAGAAAAGACATGGTTTTCTTGTCGATGAAGTCAAAACTGCCCGTGGTTATTCCTTTTTTTTGCAAGATGCTTCACAAAGAGTGCAAGAAGTTGTGCAAACCTGCAGCGAGCTTGGGGGAGGGTTGCGTTTTATCTCTGTTAAGCAAGCAAGCTTAGAAGATCTCTTCTTGAAGTTGACTGGTAGGAGTTTTGCAAATGATTGTTAAAAGTTTGATGGAGATGACAAAAGGTCGGGTTCGTGAGTTCTTTAGAGAGCCTTCAGCTTGTATCTTTGTGCTTACTATGCCTTTGTTGTGGATGTTGATTTTAGGCTTTTGCGTTAATGAGCCGCAAGAAAGAGCTCTGCACATTGGAGTGATCCAAAATGAGATAAAAGCTACTACTAATCTACTGAAAGCATTAAGTGACCCTCGCTTTGTGGTCAAAGAAGCTTCTTACCAGGACCATCTAGCAGCCTATGCTAAGGGGGATCTTGATGTGCTGATTAAAGATAGTAACGATGCTAAAGGATTTGAGCTTTTTTATGATGCAAATCGCGCTCAAGCTGTTGATGCTGCAAAGTATTTACGTTTGGTCATAACGAGTTCTTTATCGTCAGGCCAGATCATTTTTGCTAGCCATCAGGTTACTAGTCAAAAAGCTCGCTACATTGATTTTCTTGTTCCTGGTCTTTTGGGTCTTAGTTTATTTACAACAAGCATCTATGGCACCGGGATGACCATTGTCGTAAACCGCAGAGAAAACCTGCTTAAGCGGTATCGAGTTACACCTATGCGTCCTTGGGTCTATATTTTATCTCATATTCTAGGGCGACTATTGTTAATGGCTTTAGAGTTTGTTTGCATTCTGGGGGCAGGCAAACTTTTGTTTGGTTTTTCTTCTGTCGGTTCTTTATGGGATGTCTATTTCTTTTCACTATTAGCTTCGGCTAGCTTTGCAGCACTTGCCATTCTTTGTGGGGCGCGTTTGGCTAATGCGGCTACCTATAACGGTGCTGTGAACTTGCTCTGTGTGCCAATGATGCTTGTTTCAGGGGTGTGGTTTTCTAAGGCTCACCTGCCTTTATGGTTGGCTTCTTTAACGGATTTTCTACCCCTTAGCGCGGCTACTACTGGACTGCGCAAGATTGCTGTTGAGGGTGTGGCTTTCTTTTCGCTTGGGTCTGAGATTTTGGTGTTAGGTTGCTATTTAGTAGTTGCCATGGCCCTTTCTGCTAAGATTTTTCGCTGGAGCTAGGGCGTATCCTCATCTTGATATAACAGGCATGACCCGATGCATGGTGAACATTCTTAATCATGCCAGCGGAGTAAATTGGTTGGTTTGTAAGAGCTAGTTTGTAAGAGCAGCCTGGCATAAGACGGGTGTTCTGGGGAGCGCTCCCCAGAACACCGTGGCTGCTCTTACAAACTAGCTAGAAACTATCTATGCTGGGAACCGTAATTACCTAACTAAGGTTTAAGGACATCCCCTAGCTTTTTGTTGCGCGAAGCCAAGATTTTTTTGGCCCAGGACAAGGGACTTTTTCACAGATAAAGCCGTTAGCGGCAAGATCTGCTCGTACTTGGCTTGCAACGCTGTAGCTTACTAATAGGCTGCCTCTTTTAGTGAAGCGAGCAAGGTTTGCAAACCAATCCTTAGACCAAAGGGCAGGATTTTTTTTGGGTGAAAAAGGATCCTGGAAAATAATATCAAACGAGTCGCTTGCAATGTGTGTTTTAAGCATTAAAAGAGCGTCGCCAAAGCGCAGAGTCCAAGCAAAAGTTTTGCCAGTTTTCGGGTGATGAAAGAGAGCGGTATATTCTTGCGGGTTCTTTGCCTTAAGTGCATGCAAAAGCTTGGGCCAATTCTTTGTCATCAAGCACTGCCAGGGGTTTTCACTGGCCAAGATAGCTAGAAAAAGCTCGAGATCTTTTTCTAGGCTGAGCATGCTGACTTGCGTATTGCCATCTCCTTGCAGCCAAAGGCTGATTGTTGATAGAGCGTTGTAGCCCATCCCAAATCCGACATCGAGAATAGCTATGTTGTCTTGGTTTAAAAACGCTTGTTCTAGTTTGGATAAGCCCAAATAAAGATTTTGCGCCTGCCATAAAGCCCCTTCTTGTGAGTGATAGAGCTCCTGAAGCTCGCGATGCATGAGTGAGGCACTGCCATCAAGGGTGGTGACAAGTCTATCTTGCAATCGATTCATGCTAAATCCAAGGAGAGTGTTGATTTTGCCGCTTAATTCAAGCGATTTCGCTAGTCGCTTTTAGAAAAAAAATTGACTTCCGGCTTCTTTGTGCTAATCTAATCCGTCTAAATATCTTAGGAAAGGGAAAATTTTTGTGAAAAGATTCATTCTAGTTGCAAGTTTGTTAGTGTCTAGCCTCGCTTCTCAAGTTGCTTTCTGCAGCGAAGAGCCAAAACAACCAGAGACAACAACAGCAACACCAGCAACACCAGCTGAAGAGACTGCTAAGCCTGAAGCAACTGCTCCAGAGAGCAACTAATAGTAGATGCGCGGTGGAATGTGCTTGCTGAAAGCCTTCCGCCAGCATCACCCTTGCTTTTTTTGCTGCTCACCAAGATCTTTAAGAAATTCAAACGAATAAATTCCCGTGTTATGGCCATCATTAAAATCAATTTTTAACGCATAACTGCCGACAGATGTAATCGTTTTTGGGCGTACCTGCTCTAAAAGCTCATTAGCAGGTCTTTGAGCTTGGCATCCGGCGCAAGGGCAGAGTGCTCTGAGGGTGCGCACATCATATAAAAACTCTTGGTTGTCAGACCATTTAATGCCAAGAGTGATAGAGTTTTTTTGCCAAATTTCTTTGATGGCTAAGGATTCCTGACTCACTAACTTCTCCAATTGAGAGTGAAAGAACTAAGATTAGGAGCGGGTCTAATCTTTGCTAGCTCACCGAGAAATGAGACGCCAACTTTTTCAATAGCTTCTAGTAGTTGTGGGCTAAAATAGGAGTCATCCCCAAAAAGCCCTTTGTCTCCAGCGCGGGTGAGGTCTTGGTTGGCGGGTAAGCTGCCAAGTTCGCATAGGCCAAACTCTTTAGCTAGCTTTGCTCCGCCACCTTGACCTAAAAGATAATGCTTTTCTTGGCAGTTGGAACACGTGAAATAACTCATGTTTTCAACTATACCAGCCAGAGGAACATTTAGGGTCTTAAACATAGAAATAGCTTTTCGGACGTCTAAGAGGGCAAGGTCTTGTGGCGTGGTTACCAATAAAGCTGCGTTCACTGTTAAAAGCTGAGAGAGGCTAAGCTGAATATCTCCAGTACCAGGGGGGTAGTCGATGATTAAAAAGTCAAGCTCACCCCAAGCTACCTGACGATAAAGTTGCCCAAGCAAGTTAGCGGCCATTGGGCCCCTTAATACCTGGGCTTTGTTTGGATCAGCAAACATACCAACAGATATAACGGAGATGTCACTGCTTTTGCCTGGGAAAATGGTGTTCCCCTCCTGTGACGGGGGGCTGGCTTTTGTCATTAAGGCAAGGGACGGCCCATAGATGTCAGCATCTAATATGCCAACACGGTAGCCTCTTTTTTTCAAAAAATGAGCAAGCAACACGGAGACTGTTGATTTGCCAACGCCGCCTTTGCCAGAGGCGACAGCAATAATAGAGTGAATCTTGTTCTTGATAGGTTGGGTATTGGTGTCAGTAGCTAAGGGTTGCTCCATATCAACCATTTTTCAGTCCTTCTTGTTGGCTTGAAAATGTGCTTCTTCGATGTATTTGGCTGCCTGGATAGCCGCTTGGCAACCCATGCCGGCAGCGGTGATAGCTTGTTTGAAAGTAGGATCAGCAATATCGCCAGCAGCAAAAACACCCGGAGTTTTTGTGTGAGTGAAATTTTGCACGCGAATATAGCCATGATCATCTAAGTCAACGAAATCAGCAAAAATTTGTGAGTTAGGCTGATGGCCAATCGCATAGAAGAGGCCGTCCATAGCAATTTCTTCTATTTGGTTAGTAGCTAAATTCTTTATGATAGCGCCCTTAATGCCGCTCTCATCGCTGATAAGCTTCTCAATGGCATAGGGAGTTTTGATTTTTACGGACGAGTTTCGTACTCTGTCAGCCATGATTTTTGACGCTTTAAATTCATCTCGTCTATGGAGCAAGATAACTTCAGAGCAAAGGTTTGCTAAGTATAAGGATTCTTCCATCGCTGAATCCCCGCCACCAACGACTACAACTTTCTTATTGCGGTAAAAAAAGCCATCGCAAGTTGCACAAGTAGAAAGGCCTTGGCCCATAAGCTTGGCTTCGTCAGCAAGCCCTAAGGTTTTGGCTGTTGCTCCTGTCGCAATAATAACAGTCTCGCTAAAAATCTCCGCGTCGTAGGTTTTTAGGGTTAGGGGCTTTTTTGAAAAGTCAACTGAGAGAATTTCATCATAGATGATCGTAGCGCCAACTCGACTAGCCTGCTCTGCCATCTGGTTCATGAGCTCTGGTCCATGAATCCCTTTGCTAAAGCCTGGAAAATTCTCGACCTCAGTCGTTGTTGTCAATTGACCACCATGTTGTTTGCCGGCATAGACAACTGGTTTTAATCCGGCTCTTGCCGCGTAGATGGCGGCTGTTAGGCCAGCAGGTCCTGTGCCTACGATGGTGATCTTATTCACGTTTATCCTCTTTGTTTGGTGAACACTTGGAACAAGCCAAGATTTAAAAAAATTAATCGTTGAGGCGGCACCAGCGGTCGTTTTGTACATTCGCGCCAACGATAAATTAAGCAAATATAGCTTAAGCAGGGGGCATTGGACAGGATTTTTTTTTGAATTGACGGTAAACTAAAGATAGGTTTAAGGAAGGAAACAAGCATAATGCAGCAGGTAATTCTATTTTTTACACTGGTATTTTATTCTCACCTGATTTTAGCGCTAGAGCCTTTTCATAACGAGCTTTTGAGTCAGTCGGTCTTGGTAGTGCGGGCTAGCGATGGCAAAGTTATGTATGAGAAAGACGCTGATCTTGTCTTAAATCCAGCTTCTGTAACTAAACTTATTACAACAGCAGCGACTCTTGATTATTTTGGCCCCAACCGCAAGTTTAAAACTAAAGTGTTGCTTAACGGACGCTTTGCTAAAGGGATTGTCTTAGGGGATTTGATTTTTCGCGGCGGTGGCGATCCTTTTGTCGTAACTGAAAAACTTTGGCAGATTGTGCAAGATTTAAAAGCGATGGGTCTTCGCGAAATCAAGGGAGACTTGGTCATCGATAATTCTCTATTTCAGCCATGGGCCAAAGATGGTGTTCGAGAAGAGGGTGCGAACTCATCGCAGCATGCCTATGACGCCCAGGTTACAGCTTTTGGGGTTAATTTTAATACGGTCTGTCTCAATGTGATTGCTGGAGCAAAAGTTGGTGAGCTTGCTGTCGTAAGCATTGAACCATATCCCTTAAGCGTTGTGATGATTGATAATAAGTTGGTGACAAAAAGTTCTGGACGCTCTGTCATTCAAGTGGAACGCCAGAGCTTAGCTGGAGGTAAGCTAAAGCTCAGCTTAAAGGGTGCAGTTAGTCTTGGTGCTAGCCCAACAAAGATCTACCGTTCAGTGCCTGATCCGGAGATTTTTGCCGGTGATATGGTGAAGGCTTTTTTACAGCATAATCAAGTATTTTTGCATGGCAAGGTTAAGTTTAGCGCCAATCTTGTTCATGGTGATGATTTCTATGAAAAAGACTCTGAAGAATTATCAGAGCTTTTGCGTGGGTTAAACTTTTTCTCAAATAATTATATGGCAGATGTACTCTTTAAACGCCTAGGGGCTGAATATCAAGTCATGCACAAACTGCCAGCTATCGGTAGTTATAGCTCAGGCGTAAAGGCAGTGAGTTTCTTTCTTAAAGATAAGGTTGGTATTAAGGAGCCCTTTACGCTCATAAATGGTTCGGGCTTAAGTGTAAACACAAGGGTAAGCGCTCGTCAGCTATGCTCGCTTCTTCGATATGTTTGGAGAAATTGGCAGATTTTTCCGGAATTTTTGGCTTCTTTGCCGACAGCTGGAGCCACAGGAAGTCTTAAAAATCGCTTTCTTAATAAAGATGTAGCGAAACTGCGTGGCAGGCTTAGAGCAAAGACTGGGTCTTTAACAAGCCCTGTTGTTGTCTCCGCTCTAAGCGGCTTTCTTAGCGATGAAAAGGATGATCTGCTCTTGTTTACTATCCTGCAAAATGGCATGCTCGCAAAGACTCAGCCTGATCTGCAGAGCCTGCATGAGGCACAAGAACGAGATCTACTTAAAGTAATTTCTCTTACATCAAATTGATTTTTTGCGGCAAAAGGACCGACTATGGACTACGAAAAAAAGGCGCTCTCGTATCATGAGAAAGAACCACGCGGTAAAATCTCGATCAAATTCACGAAGCCGCTCGATAGCCAAAGCGATCTGGCTTTGGCCTACTCTCCAGGTGTGGCAGGTCCTTGTCGAGAAATCGCCAAAGAAAAAGACCTTTCTTTTAATTACACAACTAGAGGCAATTTAGTTGCAGTAATTTCAAACGGCACCGCAGTGCTTGGGCTTGGTAATATTGGCCCCTATGCGGCCAAGCCGGTGATGGAAGGTAAGGGCATGCTTTTTAAAAAGTTTGCCAATATTGATGTTTTTGACATTGAAGTCAATTGCGAAGATCCTGACAAATTTATTGAAATTGTCAAATCGCTTGAACCAACCTTTGGCGGTGTAAATCTTGAAGATATTAAAGCGCCAGAGTGTTTTTATATTGAAGAAAGACTGCGCAAGGAGATGTCGATTCCGGTCTTTCATGATGATCAGCATGGAACAGCTATTATTACAGCAGCTGGTTTTATAAACGCTTGTGAGCTCACAGATCGTCAGATCGAAACAACTAAGGTGGTTTTTTCTGGTGCTGGCGCGGCAGCAATTAGCTGTGCAAAGCTCTTATTGCGGCTAGGTGTTAAACTTGAAAACATCGTTATGTGCGATTCTAAAGGGGTTTTGCATGTCGATAGAGATGATCTAAACGAATACAAGAAAAAATTTGCAGTCTCAGGAGAGATCAGAACCTTAAGCGACGCTATCGATCAGGCGGACTGTTTTATTGGTGTATCGCAGGCTGGTATTCTTACTGAAGCTATGCTTTTAAAGATGAAGGCAAGGCCAATTGTCTTTGCTTTAGCTAACCCTGATCCTGAGATTTCGCCAGATCTGGCAAAAAAAGTGCGCCCTGATGTTATTGTTGCGACAGGGCGTTCAGACTATCCTAATCAAGTTAATAATGTTCTTGGTTTTCCCTATATTTTTAGGGGAGCTTTGGATGTTAGGGCCACAGTGATCAATGAGGCTATGGAAATGGCAGCGGTTTATGCTATTGCCTCCCTTGCTAAAGAGACAGTTCCTGAAGAAGTGATGAGTGTTTACAAAGGAGTATCCTCTTGTCGTTTTGGTCCTGATTATCTGATCCCTAAGCCAGTAGATCAGCGCGTTCTGTTAAGAGTTGCACCAGCAGTTGCTAAGGCAGCTATGGATACTGGCGTTGCTAAAATCAAACTTGATCTTGATCAATACCGTGAAAAGCTTGAGAGAATTCTAGGCCCATCGCGACGTATTGTGCGAAACTTACAAAAAGAGATAACCAATTATCATAATCGGACTGGCTTTGTTCCGAGGGTTCTTCTTACAGCAGGCGATGATCCTAAGATTATTAAGGCTGTTAATCAAGTTGCTGAAGAGGGTGATATCGATATTGCTATCTTAGGTAATTCGATCAAAATCAAGAAGGTCATGGCTGGCCTTGGTATTAAAAAACACTCTCGGCTGGAGATTATTAATCCTAATATTGATATTCGTTTAGAATCCTTTGCAGAAACTCTCTACGAGCTAAGGGGCAGGCAGGGGGTCTCACGCACAGCAGCGCGCCATATGATCCTTGATCAAAATTACTTTGCCGCTATTATGCTCTACTCTGGACAAGTAGACGCTATGCTAAATGGCACTAACTGTTCTTATCGCAATGCAGTTAAACCGATTTTAGAAGTCATAAAACCCTCTGGTGGCCGTTCGCTTGCTGGTGTTTATATGATGGCTAATGAGGATAGGCTGATATTTTTTGCAGACTGCACGATCAATGTTGAGCCAAGCTCAGAAGAGCTAGCTAAGATTGCTCTTTCGACAGCGGAGCTGGCTGCAACCTATACCAAAGATCCGATTCGAGTTGCTATGCTTAGTTTCTCAAGCTTTGGTTCCAGTCCGGATGCGAAAGCCAAGAAAGTAGCAAAGGCGGTGCAGATTGTTCGTGAGTTAAATCCTAGCCTTGAGATTGACGGTGAGATGCAAGTTGATGTCGCTTTAAATGCAGAGCTTAGGCAACAAGAATACCCGTTTTGCACGCTTAAAGATAATGCCAACGTGTTAATTTTCCCTGATCTCGCTTCAGCGAATATCGCTTATAAAATTTTGACGCAGTTAAGTGATGCCAAGCCAACTGGTCCGATTTTAGTTGGGATTAAAAAACCAGCCCATTCTTTGCAACGAGGCGCTTCAGTGCAAGAGATTATTAATATGATTTATCTTAGCGCTCATCAAGTTGTGAAAGCCAAGATGGATCAAGAGAAAGATAGCTAGTCGAGGATTTTATGTTGAAAACCTGGTGGTTTTTAACGCCTCTCTCTGGGAGGCCCTCAAAAAACTTTGGCTTTTTCAGTTAGGGTCGACTAGCGCTACTCCGCGGATTTAGTGAATGTCCCTAAACTCTTAGCTATGCATTCCATGCATTCTAGAGCTAGTTTGTAAGAGCAGCCTGGCATAAGACGGTGTTCTGGGGAGCTGCGCGCTCCCCAAACC
>CALBMD010000298.1 GCA_937896265.1 uncultured Pseudomonadota bacterium | reverse complement strand
AGGCCTGCGCATGGAACGATGACGGCGGTAATGATTAGTCCAAGGAGAGCCCATCCTACATTTTCTTGAGCCATTTTGCCGACTAAGACCGGAAATATGATATTTCCAGAGCCAAAAAACATCGAGAACATAGCCATACCTAGCGCAATAGAACTAATCCGTGATTTTGGCATCATAGCTGTCTTTATATTTAGATTAAAAATAGGAAGAACATTAACAGCTAGAGGTGTCAGACTCAAGAAAAATTTATAGCGATGAAAGATATTATTGGCTTTTTTGTAATTCTTGTAGCTGAATAGAATCTACATAATGCTTCCAGACCCTTAGGCTTTCCTCAGCCATATCAATAATGGCTATGCCAAAAACAGAAATAATGCGGCTATCAAGATCAAACATCGCAGTATACTTTTGCAGGCCGGCAGAGTTGCCTTTTGCGAGTCGAACAATTTTTCCTAAAAATTCAACTTGATGCGTTTGATCTTCCAAAGCAATTTGAGTCTTTAGTTCAACAATCGTCTTCAGTTGGTAAGGTAAAAGCGATTGTGAGGCTAGAAGTAAGCCTGTATAGGAAATGTTAATTGTCGAAAGGCGAAATATCTCTGTAGTGCCAAAGGTGCACACATCAAAGGTAATAGTGTCGTGGATCCTAGAGGATCGTTCCCTAAATTGCTTCATAATATTTGTCTTAAGCAAAGCCATAGTTCAACAGCGCCTCCACTTGTGAATTATCGATCAAAAGACCGAAGAACTTTAGTGAAGTTTTCATGGCGCAAAAAAGATCTTTAAGATCTTTAGGATAGCTATGCTAGTGCTTCGCAGATTTTTGCAATAGCTTCGCTTGTACTCACTCTAACTTGCTGAGTACTATCGCGATCTCTTAAGGTGACTTTCTCATCAGAAATACTTTGCTGATCGACTGTCAAACAAAATGGAGTGCCAATCTCATCATGCTTGGCATAGCGTTTGCCAATAGATTGACCGTCATCGAAGTTGGTTAAAATGCCCCGTTTTCGTAATTCTTGTGCAATTTTTTCAGCAGCCTCAGGCTGTCCATCTTTTTTGACAAGCGGTAGTACAGCAGCTTTCACAGGTGCAAGCTTTGGGTGTAAGCGCAAGACAGTGCGTGTCTTATCGTTGCCATGCTGGTCAACGCCTTGCTCCTCATGGTAGGCATCAAGGAGATAACAAAGAAGAGTGCGAGTAAGGCCTGCTGATGGCTCAATAACGTAAGGTGTATAACGCCAGCCTTGTTTATTGGTTGCTGGGTCTATTTTATTCTGATCAAAGTAGCTGAGCTTGGCGCCAGAGAATTCAGAGTGTTTTTTAAGGTCGTAATCTGTTCTTGATGCAATCCCTTCGAGTTCGTCAAACCCCCACGGATACTTGTACTCAATGTCAAAACAAGAATCGGAGTAGTGAGCTAACTCATCTTTATCGTGCTGACGTAGGCGGTAAGAGTCTTTGTTATTAGCAAAGCTTTGATGCCACTTGAGGCGCTCCTGCGTCCAGTAATCGAGCCATTCTTTTTGAGAGCCAGGCTCACAGAAAAACTCAAGCTCCATTTGCTCGAATTCACAGGAACGGAAAATAAAGTGCTCGACAATAATTTCGTTTCGGAATGATTTGCCAATTTGAGCAATACCGAAAGGAATTTTGGCAGAGGTTGTCTGCAAGATATTTTGGAACTGAACAAACATTGCTTGGGCAGTTTCCGGGCGTAGATAAACAGCCCCTCTATCGGCCATTTCATAGAGCTTCTCTTTGAGCTCTTTTTTAGAGAGTGGGGTATCACCGTAGCGTTCAACAAAATCACCTAGAGGATCGATAGGACCCATGGTTGTTTTGAACATCCCTCTAAAGTCACGCTCTGGACTTAGAAGCGGGGAAGAACAGGTTGGGCAAACATAACCCTGAGGACCGACAGTTCCTGTCTTATGAACCTTGGCGTTGTTTTTTCCATGTTCAATATAGGTAATTTCGCTTCCAGCTTGGTGCTTAGGAGCTTTGTCAGCTCGGAAACGTTCTTTGCAATTTAGACAGTCAACTAGCGGGTCAGAAAAATTAGCTAGATGACCAGAAGCCTTCCAGACATTGCTGTGCATGAGGATAGAAGCATCAATGCCAAAGACGTTGCTTCTTTCATAAACTATGCTTTTCCACCACTCTTGAGAGATGTTTCTTTTTAGCTCTGCACCTAATGGACCATAATCATAAGCTGATTTAAGGCCCCCGTAGATTTCGCTGCTCTGGAAAACAAAACCGCGCCTTTTAGCTAACGAAATAATTTTGCCCATGAGGTCGTTTGCAGTATTCAAGGCTATCTCCGTTATTATCTTAGGGGAAAATGCTAGGTGGTGAATGGCGATCCCGGCATGATTCGAACATGCGACCGATGGATTAGAAATCCATTGCTCTATCCAGCTGAGCTACGGGACCCAGTTTCGCGATAATATAAGAATCTCTGGAAAGGTCAACAGCAAATGCGGAGTATTAGGTGGTTTATTTCCTGCAAGATTTAGCGACTTTTTAGATAGTTGGCAATAACAGGGTGGTCGTTTGCGAACCGTTTCAAGATAACAGACACGGTCGGGTCATCAAATTTGCGTATAGCATCAAGAATTCGAAATTGGATAAATAGAGGTTGGCCCGCTCGCCAATTGTTTTTATTTTGGTAAGCTTTTGTTAAAAGTGCAAGAGCTTGCGAATCTGAGGGGGATGCTACTTGCGCAAGGCGAGTGGCTGCTTCTGCTCTGACAACAACCGCCTCATCATTCAAGCCTTTCGAGATAAGGGTTAAGCAGCTCAGCGCTCCATCCAAGTGGCAGGTTTGTAAGAAACCAACCCTCCAAGCCCAGTGCCAATTTTCAAAATGAAAACCTTGCGCTTCAAAGCTTTTGTAAATGGCTTGTTGTTCAGTGGGAGTGGCGTTTCTAAAAACGCGCCAATCTTGAGCATTTGGTTGGTTTAAAGGGTTAAAGAGGTAGCTCTTTGCAAAACCAGAGGAGCTTAATAGAAACGGTATTGATAATATAAGGAAAATTAATGAAAATTTCATTCTTGCTAAAGCTCGCACAAGATGGCGCCGATAGACGCAGTGGTTTTTGTCTATTGGCTTCTTCTAAGGTATTACAGAAGCCGCATATAGGGTTCACTCATGGAAAAGATCTGGTACCTTTTTCAAAATAATCGTCAAACAGGGCCCTACTCGCGAGACCAGATCCGCGTTATGTTTTCTAACAATATGATCGCTCAAGATGCTTTTTTATTCAAGGTTGGCTGGAAAGATTGGGTTGCTTTTGAGCAATGCCAAACAGACTTTGGTCTTAAAAGTGACGTTGATGTGGAGCAAGCAAGAAACGTTCAGTTTATTGATCGCGCGCCACGAGCTACTATCGAGGGTCAGGTCATTGTTCACAACAATGGCGATTTACTTATTGGTAAAGGGGTAAATATATCCGCTACGGGCGTATTTATTGAAACCTCGCATCATATTTTCAAGATAGGTGAGACGCTACATCTCACGTGCCGTATCCATGGGATAGCAAATTCTTTCAATGCGAAAGCCATTGTCATGCGTTTTAACAAAGATCTGGGCGGGCCGCTTGGCTATGGACTTCGATTTGATGGGCTAGATGACAAAGTTGCAGCTGAAATTCAATGGCTAGTAGATCAGACAAATACTGCAGCTTTTCAGAAATCAAGTTAGCTTAGCATCTTAGATTTGAGGGGTGGGCTTAAATGAACACAATGGAAGAAGAAACAAGATCGTGGAGAGAAATCGATTCCTTAGAGGGGATACAGTATTTAATCGATCAAGGTATCCTTTTGCAATGGAAGGATATGAAGATAATGAAGAAAAATCTTTCGTTAATGCAACAACGAGAGATTAGCGCCTACTTTGCTAAGACGGTTTGCGAAAATATCCATGACCGAGCTTTCTGTGAGATTACAGTTGAAAGTTTTCTTGTTTGGATCGTCAATTTGCTTGACGAAGAAAGTGTTTCCTCTTTTATTCAAAGGATGCTCAAAGAAGAACATCGTGAAGCTTCTTGGAAGACTTTTATTGAAATTGCCTTAGCGGGAGATGTCACTGATTCAAACCATGACTTAGAGATGTTCTCTACAGGCGTTGGTATTGTCTGTCAAATGGGAGTGCTTTTAGAACAAAGTGAAGGCCAGGAAGAGGAAAAAGCAAGCTTATTAGATTTTATTGCTACCTATTTGCTCTCCATAGCGAACAATAACTTAAGCAGCGTCCGAATGAGCCTTCTTCACTATTTTGGTCACATGTCTGTACATAATGTAAAGTCTGCTAAAGCATTTAACCGAGTTATGAACCGATTTGGTCACACTGTCTTAGATAATCTCTTTTTGCTACTTTTTAATCGCAAAAGCGAGGGGGTAGCTTTACAGTACCTTGTTCAAAATCTTCCCTATATTTTTAATGCTGACAATCAATGCCAGCGTATTCTGCATGAGACTTTCAAATACTATATGTTGAAAAAGCCGGATCGTTTTATTCTTTTCATTCAGATTCTTGCCGATCATTTAGACAGTAAAGGATCCTATAAAGTTAATTGTGAGGTTTTTATTCAGCATTTGGCAGCTCTTTTTAGGGTAGCTGCAGAAGTTGGTCATCGAGAGTTAGCGAAAGAAGTTGTGCTCGTCTTGCAACGTTTTGCCAGCATAAATGTTACAAGCACTGTCATATCAGCACTGCTTGCTGACGATAACGTCAAGTTAAAGTTCAAAAGTCTTTTAAAAATGATTCAACTCAACGATCAAAGCAAGTCCAGTAAAGATGTGCTAAAATTTCTTAAATCAACTAAACGCGGGAGAAAGCCGGCTTTTGTCAAAATAGATGCCATGAGCGCTATTAGCCAAATTAGCTATCTTAGTGCTTTTGATATTGCCTCATAAAACCTACTATTTTTTGGTCGCCTGCCCTCTCTAATTAGGCTAAGCTATGCAATTAGCTTAAACTCCAAGTCTAGAGATTTGAACTTATTTTCAAGGCGTTTAACGATTGCGAATCGATCAGATTTTGCCCAGCTTTAGTGCTCATGATGGAGTAGGTACAGATACCTTGCACATCCAAGAGCTTTTGCAAAAGCAAGGCTATACTAGCGATATTTTTGCGCTGAAAAGCACAAGCCCTCATCACACCAGAAAATTTGAAGAATATTTCTCTTTGCCTGAGAAAAAGATATTGATTTATCATTTTTCTATCGGCTCTAGAGTGCCATACTACTTGTGGGATGTGCCTGCGTTCAAAATTACTAGATACCATAATATTACTCCAGAGCATTTTTTTGTCAGCGATTTTTTCCAAGATGCTTATTACCGTTGTTTAGAGGGTCGAAATCAAATTGGCCTTGTTAACACAATGAGTAATCTCATATGTAGTGTCTCGCACTTTAATGCATCTGATTTTGAGCAAATTGGTACACGCCCTTCTCTTGTAATGCCTATAGTTCGCCAATACGAAACCCTTGTTGGGCTTAAGCCTTGCTCGACTACTACTCAGGCTTTAAATTCAGTCAAAGGTACAAAGATTCTTTTTGTTGGTCGTGGTGTTCCAAACAAATCTCCTCAAGACTTACTCCTTTATTTGAAATTATGTCGAGACTTTGTCGATCCAGCAGCAAAGCTATGGTATGTTGGGGGCTATCATCAGGGCTTTTGTGAAACGCGGCTGATGCACTTAGCAAAAGATTTAGGTTTATCAATCTCCTTTTTACCTAAGAATAAATCGGACTTTGAAAAGGATGTGCACTTTTCAGGGGGAGTTAGCGATGAAGTTTTAGCAGCATACTATCGCTCAGCAGACCTTTTTTTATCTCTTAGTGACCATGAAGGTTTTGGTATCCCCTTAGTGGAAGCCATGACCTTTGGTTTGCCGGTGGTTGCTCATAAGGCGCCTGGTGTTGCGGAGACTCTCCAGCATGGTGGTATCTTAATTGACAAGCATCACCCAATTCAAGCTATGGAGGTGCTAAGAGATGTCATCCAAAATGATTTAGAGCGAGTCAGGCTGGGAAAGTGTGCGTCGGAGAGAGCTCAGGCCTTTGCTTGGCCTGCTATTAAAGAGCATTTCGACCGTTTTCTAAGCAAAACAATAGAATTAGAAGCTCTCGTAGATAACAGAATTAAATAAAGGATTTTTGGCAATGAAAAAAACAGCTTTAGTTACTGGTATTAGGGGACAAGACGGCGCATATCTAGCCAAACTGCTCCTAGATAAGGGCTATCGTGTTATCGGGGCTGATCGAAGAAGCTCAGATTATATTAATTGGCGCCTTCGCGAGTTAAATATTAATGATAAAATTGAATTTCACTACATGGATCTTTTGGAGCTTACTAATATCATTGAAGTGCTTAGGAAGTATAAGCCAGATGAAATATATAATTTAGGTGCTCAAAGCTTTGTAACAACCTCCTTTACACAGCCTATTTTGACCTCTGAAGTTGATGGTATCGGTGTTCTTCGTCTCTTGGAAGCGATGCGTCAAGAGTGTCCAGGTGCTCGTTTTTATCAAGCTTCGACAAGTGAAATGTTTGGGAAAGTTATAGAGTCGCCGCAAAGTGAGAAGACACCTTTTTATCCTCGAAGTGCTTATGGTGTAGCTAAGCTTTTTGGCCATTGGATCACAGTTAACTATCGTGAATCCTATGATATGTTTTGTACCTCAGGTATCTTATTTAATCACGAGTCGCCACTTAGAGGCCTTGAGTTTGTGTCGCGAAAAATTACTTCAACAGTATCGCGTATGCATCATGGCTTGGATGAAAAGCTCGTTCTAGGCAACCTAAAAGCTAAGCGGGATTGGGGCTTTGCTCAAGACTATGTTGAGGGGATGTGGCGCATGCTGCAGGCTGATGTTCCTGATGACTTTGTTTTGGCAACAGGCAATACCTTTATGGTTGAAACTTTTGTTGAGAAGAGTTTTAAGGTTATTAATATCGACCTTGTTTGGGAAGGTGAGGGTATTGATCAGAAAGGCTATGATAAAAAGACAGGAAAATGTCTTGTCGAGGTTTCAAATGAGTTTTTCCGTCCAGCTGAAGTTGATCTTTTGCTTGGTGATGCGACGAAAGCACGCACCCAATTAGGGTGGCAGCCAAAAGTTGATTTTGGACAACTTGTTGAGATGATGATGGAAGCAGATCTGCGTCGAGTACAGCGAGATAGCAATACCTAAAAATAGTCGTGAGCGCCCCCGTCCCTAATGTACTGTCTCGTTGCTGACTTTCGTTACTTTGGCAGCAAGAAAGTTTCTAGCAAGTTTTTAAGAGAGCTAATTTGTAATAGCAGCCTGGCATAAGACGGTGTTCTGGAGAGCTGCGCG
>CALBMD010000297.1 GCA_937896265.1 uncultured Pseudomonadota bacterium | reverse complement strand
ATCTGGAACAAAAGGTCGGCTAAATGCTCATGCTATTTTTTCAGATAAAATCGCCGATCAGGATTTAAAGGACTTCCAACATGATCTAGAGTTATGCATTTCACATGCAAAACTGTCAGACCATGCTTTGATAGATTATGCGCGTAATTTCCTTGATAGAGATCAACTTGCTAGTTTTAATTGTGAAGAAATAAAATCTAACAGTGATTATGCTTTGCTCGTTGGTAAGTCTAAGGCGCAAATCACTACAGATAGTTATATTAAAGCTATTGGAAAAATTCCAAAAAATAAAGGTTTTGGATTTTTGGCATTAGATACTTATGGAGGTTTAACAAAAGTTTGTGATCAGTTTGAAGATTATAATTATGCCAAAAGTTTATTTAATTGCGCACTTGTTTTTGAAACAAGAACAAAGCAACTGATTGATGCGCTAAATGGTATTGAGAACGAAGATAATAAAAAATTCTACAATAATTTCAGAGATGTGCTTAACGATAGTTCTAGATTAGCTATTTCAGGTAGTGATGCACATAAATTCAGAGGTGCTGCTCATGATAATAACAATAGAGGATATGGAGACTTTCCCTCTGGAAAAATCACATGGATTAAGGCTGATCCAACATTTTTAGGATTGCTACAGGCCATTCAAGAGCCAGCAAAACGCTGTTTTATTGGTAAGAAACCGCCAAAGCTTGAATTTTGTGAAGATAATAAACCATACTTTATTGATAGACTTGTGGTCAATAAAGTGGCTGAAAGTCCTATACAACTAAATTGGTTGCATGGTTGCGATATTCAATTAAATCAAGATCTTGTTGTAATTATTGGGAACAAAGGTAGTGGAAAAAGTGCATTGGCGGATATCCTAGGATTGTTAGGAGATACAAAGCAATATGATCATTTTTCCTTTCTAACAAAAAAGCGTTTTTTGGGTAAAAAAGGTGAGCCAGCCAAGAATTTTGAAGCAACATTAACATGGTGTGATGGAACAATAAAAAAAGTAAATCTAGCTACACCAGTTGATCAAAATGGTGTTGAGCGTGTGCAATACATTCCGCATGGATATTTTGAAGATCTCTGCAATGAACATCAATTCGGTAACGATGGTATTACTAAATTTGAGGCGGAACTAAGAAAAGTTGTCTTTAATCATGTGCCTGATCAAGAAAAGCTAGGTACCAATAATTTTGAAAGCTTAAGAGCAATCAAAGAGAATCAGATTGAAGCTAAAATTGATTCAAACCGAGAAAAGCTTAAAGCAATTAACAAAAAGATTGTTCGATGTGAATTAGATTTGCAGCCTGAAAACAGACAGAAAATAGAGAAATTAATAGAATTTAAAAATCAACAAATTGAAAGTCATCAAACTATTAAGCCATTAGTTGTTGAGATGCCAAGTGATGTAGATGATCCTGAATTGGTAAGAGTTAGAGGCGAAGTTAATATTGTTTCTGATGCTATCAAACAATATAAGCTTGAACTAATTGAGAAAGAAACATTAGCTAAAAGCTTGGCAATAAAGATTCAACGTATTCATGTGTTAATCAATAAGGCTAAGGATTTTGAGAGAAGTTATATGACGTTTAGAGATAGTATTCTAGATGACGTAAGTTTTTTTGGATTTTCAGATCCAGAGAAATTCATAAGCTTTAGCCTCAATGAAAATGTATTAAAAACAAAAAATGATGAAATACATGAGGAGCAAAATAAAACGCAAGTGGAAATAGCTAAAATAAAGCAAGACTTAATGACACAAAACGCAATGCTTAATCAGCTCAAAAGTCACTTGGATCGGCCTGATGTTGAGTATCAAAACTTTCTAACGGAACAGGCAGCATGGAATTTTAAACAAGATCAACTGGTGGGTTCTCCAGATGATCCTGAATCTCTAAAGGGGCTTCAGCAAGCTTTGCAGAATTTGAGTAATTTACCAAAACAACTTAATCAGCTTAGAAAAGAGCGAGGCCAGATAGTTATGAGCATCTTCTACGGGCTTCAAGACCTAAGAAAATTCCGTGAGGAGCTTTATAAACCAGTACAAGAAGCCATCAAGAGCAAGACATTAATTAATGAAAGTTATCGCTTGCAGTTTCAAGCAAAGCTCACTTGTGTAGTGTCAGATTTCTCGTCTCAATTATTTGAAAAAGTGTTGCAGAATACAGGAGACTTTCGAGGAGAAAAAGAGAGTCTAGAGCTGATTGAAAACTTAGCCAACGATTGTGATTTTGACAGTGTTGTGAGCCGGCCTCGCAAATTCGAACCACTGCTTTAAGTGATAAGCTACTCCCCGAAGGGTGTGGGCAACACCCCCAGAATGGAGCACTCCATGAGCAGAAGACCCCGTCGCAACCACTCACCTGACTTCAAGGCCAAAGTCGCATTTGCCGCGATCAAAGGCGATCAGACGCTGGCACAATTGAGCGCACAGTTTGACGTTCACGCCAATCAAATCCTTGACTGGAAGAACCAACTCCTGAGCCAATCCGCCCGAGTCTTTGAATCAGCAACAAGCAAGCCTGAGCCTGATGTTGACCTCAAAGCACTGCATGCCAAGATCGGGCATCAAGCATTGCAAATTGATTTTTTAGAATCTGCGCTGAGCAAAGCGGGCATACTCAGCGCAAGGAAATGATCGACCGTCAGCATGACCTGTCGATACGGCAGCAGGTACAGTTGTTAAACATCTCACGGGGCTGTGTGTACTATCAGTCTCGTGAGACCAGTCGTGCCGATTTGACCATCATGCGTCGTATGGATGAACTGCACCTAGACTACCCATTTGCAGGTAGCCGCATGCTACGTGACTTGTTGCGGCGTGAAGGCCACGACATTGGTCGTCGGCATGTGCGCAGCCTGATGCGTAAGATGGGACTACAAACGCTGTACCGCAAGCCCAACCTGAGCAAGCCTGCGACAGGTCACCGGATTTATCCGTACCTGTTGCGTGGCATGTTGATTGATCGACCTAACCAAGTGTGGGCAACCGACATTACCTACATTCCAATGGCCAAGGGCTTTGTCTACCTG
>CALBMD010000296.1 GCA_937896265.1 uncultured Pseudomonadota bacterium | reverse complement strand
TGTATCCGTTAAAATTTGCCCTCTTGATTCACAAAGTTTTGATAACCCTGCAGCTAAGGCCCAAGACTGTATCGAAGATGTCACAACCGTGAATTTCATTACACTTACGCCAATATTTTCAGGGCGGGTAGAAGTTGCTCTTAGCGCTTGTTTAAAGCCAGAGCATTCAACAAGAACAGATGAAACTTGTGGCTCTGTGACTATAAAACAGTACCAATCAAAAAGAGCATGTCCAGAAGCGCTTGAGCTTTTGACAGCAAAAAGACAACACATGGTGCTAATTCGCCAAGACCTCTTAGATTTTCAAAAAGATATGGATAACTTTGTTAAAGAAGCAAATGAGTGCCAACTGACACAAGGAGAAGCGAAAGCTTATCTTGATAAAAAGGTGGATTTTGTCAAAGGTTATCGTGAGTTTGTTGGACATATTGGCGATGGCATTGAGTCTGTTGTCGATAAAGTGGGGGGGCAGGGTACGACACGTCAGATTGTCAGCGGCGCTTCAGATGCTTATGAGAGTTTTTCTAAGGAGCTCTACGCATCATGCAGGACAATGGCTAGAAGCATTGATGAACGCAACGGTGTCGATAACAATGACCCGGCAAGTACAGGCAATACTGTTTGTACTGTTTTTAAAACCCTTGGTCATCTAGGTGAGATGATGGTAGGATCTCTCAACCTCTCAACCCCCCTTGGTACTTTTTATTCTTCATATTCTGATCTTATGACAGCTTTACACGGCGACCCATCGAAAATTGTCCCTAGGTCTTGTCATGCTGATGAGAATTATCGCATCAAAGAATCAACGATTAAAGGCAAGCTATCTGCTCATATCACCGGACTCTCTAATATCAAAACATCTTTGGATGCCTTGGCAGGTAAGTGCCCTACGCAGTAGACACCTTACTCAGTAGATGCCTTTTGCAAAACAAACCCATTCAGTTTATCATGGCAAGGACTGTTCCCTTCTGTTCTTTGGAGATATGAGAGATGCTATTTAGCAATCATTTACAACTGACGCCGCTACAAGATAAAGCGCGGCGAAGGTCATTATTCTTTCTATTTTTTTTGGTTTTAGGAAGTATTGGCATTGATCAAGCAACAAAATCTTCGGCACATCAACACCTGCTGCTATGGGAAGATGGCCAAGATGTAAGGCAGTATAGAGGGATGGTTTATCCACTTTTTTCTGTAACTGGTAAATCTTCTGTTGAAGATGAGCTTGGGTTTAATCTTGTTTTAAATCTAAACTATGTCCGTAATGTTGGTGCTGCTTGGGGGGCTTTTTCTTCTTGGCAGGATAGCTTGCGCATTCCTTTTTTCTACGCCATCACAGTAGCAGCTGTTATCTTGCTTCTTTATTATTTGAAAACTACCCCGCTTGGACACCGGACAGCCCGCTTTGCTTTTGTGCTAGTTCTCTCAGGTGCGCTTGGCAACGTTTGCGACAGAATTTTCAGAGGTTATGTTATTGATTTTATTGATGTTAGATGGTCTATTCCGTTCTGGGGGGCTACTCCTTGGCGCTACAACTTTCCTAATTTCAACTGGGCAGATTCTTGCATTTGTATAGGCGTGTTTTTATTGTTTTTTGATATGATCTTTTTAGAAAAACTAAGGGAAAAGCAAAGAAGACCGATATAGCCCACGGTTCCTTATTTAAGGAAAGGGCTTCTTTGCATGCCACAACGCTTGCTTCGCAATTCTACAGTAAAGGTTGCTGAACTCTTTCAAAAGGTCATCACTGAGCTTGCGAGTTTACGCAAAGGTGTCATCACAGTGGAGTTTATCCTGATGGCGCTTTTGGAGCAAAAAGACTCTATTGCTCTAAAAATCTTTGATGAAATGGGTCTTGCTACTGAAGATGTTAGAAGAAAAATTTTAGACCGAATATTGGAAGATATAGGTAGTATCCCTAATATCCAGTTTGGTGTTAATGCTGCTGCAATGAAAGTTTCAAAAGAGGTTCAAATGCTTTTTGAGACTGCAGATCAGCAACGGGCCAAATTAGGGGATAGTTATATCTCAACTACTTCGATTTTTCTTGCTTGTTTTGATGAAAAAATCGCAAGCACCAAAAAGCTTTTGATGGACGAGGGGGTAAAATATGATGATGTTTTACGAGCCCTTAGTGTCATTCGAGGCAATGCAAAGATCACCAATAAAAATAGCGAATCTCGCTCAAGCGCGCTTGACGAATATACAATCGACATTACAGCCTTAGCGCGCAAAAAACTGCTGGACCCTGTTATTGGGCGAGAGAAAGAGATTCAAAGGGTTATTGAAATTCTGTCGAGGCGCAAAAAAAACAACCCTATCTTGGTTGGACAGCCTGGAGTTGGCAAGACAGTCATCATTGAAGGCTTAGCGCAGCAGATTGCCAATTCAGAAGTGCCAACGTTTTTACTTAACAAGAGGATTATTTCTCTTGAAATTGGCACACTGATTGCTGGCGCCAAGATGCAAGGAGAGTTTGAGGAGCGGCTTAAATCAATTAAAGATGAGGTTATCGCTGCTGCTGGTGAGATTATTTTATTTATCGATGAGATTCATACGGTTGTTGGTGCAGGTCGTACTGGAGGTTCTCTAGACGCTTCTAATATGCTAAAGCCAGCTCTTGCCAAGGGTCTTTTACAGTGTGCAGGGGCTACGACATTAAAAGAGTACAAACAATTTATTGAATCAGACAAGGCGCTAGAGCGACG
>CALBMD010000295.1 GCA_937896265.1 uncultured Pseudomonadota bacterium | reverse complement strand
ACAGTCTTTATCTCTCTACCTTATCGATACCTTAGCCCTGCTTGATCCGTTTGACCCAGCCTATGGTTTAAACATGTTATCGCTTGTTGAGGCTATTTTGGAAGATCCTGATCTCATCTTGTTTCGTCAACTTGATAAGATAAAGCGAGAAAAATTAGCAGAGCTGCGTGAGGCTGGGGTTGATTACGAGGATCGAGTCACTGAACTGGAAAAACTTGAGTACCCTAAACCTAATCGTGATTTTATCTACAGCACTTTCAATGAGTTTGCGGCTAAATATCCTTGGATGGTGTCAGAGAATATTCGTCCTAAGGGTATTGCTCGTCAGATGTTTGACAACTATCATTCTTTCCCGGAGTACATCAAAGAGTATGGCTTAGAGAGGGTGGAGGGGCTTTTGCTGCGCTATCTTTCGAGTACTTACAAAGTGCTGACGCAAACAGTCCCTTTTGATCTAAAAAACGATGATGTTGATGACATGATTGCTTACTTTGAAACCATCGTAAAAACCACAGATTCTAGTTTGGTTGACGAATGGGAGAAGATTAAGAATCCAACATGGACGAAAAAAGATCTAGCTCAAGGCTTTGAGGATGATCACCTTGCGATTAGCCGCAATGAAAAAGCTTTCACAGTGCTTTTACGCAACGCTGTTTTCCATTGTCTTCGCGCTCTTGCTAGCAAGGACTATGAACAGTTCTTACGCCTTACAGCGATCAGTGAACAAAAAATTTGGAGTGTCGAAGAACTAGAAACAAAGATGGCACTTTATTTTGCTGATCATGAAGCAGTTCGTACTGATATCAGTGCGCGAAGCCCGAAAAACCTTGTTATTCGCAAGTCCTCACCTTCGATGTGGGAAGTAGAACTTGTCCTATGTGACACTCAGGATTTCAATGATTGGCTTTTACTTTTTGCAGTTGACCTGGCCAAAGCCGATGAAATGGGCAAGCCCGTGCTAGAGTTTCTGGATGCCCGCGCTATAAGCTAGTTTTATATAACAATCTAATTATATTGCTAAATTGGCAGCATTTTCCGATCTGCCTAAACGGTAAACCGCCTTAAGTCCCTGATATTTAATTGGATAAGACTACAATTTTGATAGGAATAGGGGTAAGATGGTAGTAGCACTAGTTTATAGGAGCAGGGGAAAGTCATGGTTAAATCGGAGCTTATCGAAAGACTGGCAGAAAGAGCAGGCATTACTCTCTTTAAAGCTGAAGAACTCGTCGATCTTTTCTTCTCAAGTGTATCTACGTCGTTGTGTAAGGGTGGCCGAGTAGAGATTCGAGGGTTTGGTGCCTTCTCGGTGAAAGAATACAAAAGCTACACAGGCCGCAATCCTAAGACGGGTACTGAAGTTAAAGTGCCGCCTAAAAGATTGCCAGTTTGGCGTACTGGAACAGAGTTAAGACAAAGAGTGGATTCTAGCTTTGCAGAATAGGCTCTCTTGTGTCCCCGCCTATTGCTGTATAGCTAAGATATGTTGGTTTAACTCTTGTGAGGCATTTAGTTGCCGAGGCAAGTGGGAGTACCAGCTTGCCTTTGTCAGCTGGTGCTCCCATTCATCACTTTCAAATTATTCTAAATCCTTTTTAGCACAAAAGTTTTTACAAAAAAAATCCGTCTTAAACACGCCATTTTAACGTTGGGCAGCTCGGCTAGCAAAAATGAAGCAGCACAATAAAAAAGACAGGAAGAGAAAAAACGACGCTAAATAGAATGGAACCCCTGCGGGTATCCAAGTGTTTGTAGGCTTAAGTGCCTGCGCAAAGGGTAGTGAAAACACCGTTGGACCAAGCAGAGAACTAATGCTACGAATGCTTCCAATAGCCCCCTGAAGTTTACCTTGGTCTCTGTCAGAAACTTGTTTACTCATAACTCCTTGCAGTGTTGGCCCAGAAATTCCCCATCCTGCACTGATAATAAGACCAACGATAAAAAGAGTTGTTGTTTCAGCATAGCCATAGAGAAAGAAAGCAATCATCCCAAAGACTAGGCCAAGCAAAATAGATTGTGCTTCCCCGATAAAGCGTACAGCCTTTGCTACAGTGCCTCCTTGTACTAAACCTGTGAGAACTCCGACCAGAGCAAAAACTAATCCAACAGTCTTTTCGTCCCAGTGGTAGCGATGAGTTGTATAGATAACAAAAGTAGTTGGCAAACTCTCATGGGCGATAAAGGATAAAAATTCCACGATAGCTAAAAGAAAAAGCACTTTCGATGTGCTCAAAAGTCCGATCGAACCGAGAGGGTTAGCTTTTTTCCATTCAAAGGATGATCTTTTGTCAGGACTAAGTGACTCTGGAAGAACAAAAAAACCATAGAGAGCGTTGAGTAGGCTTAAGCTGGCAGCAATCCAGAAGGGTAATCTTGGGCTAATTGCGCCAGTTAGACCACCGATAGCGGGGCCAAAGACAAAACCAATA
>CALBMD010000294.1 GCA_937896265.1 uncultured Pseudomonadota bacterium | reverse complement strand
GTTCTGTAAATTCCTTTGCCTCACGGGTATAAGAAATAGCATAAAGAGGGCGAATAAAGCCTGTTCGAACTTTTGCCAGTTGGTAGATAACATAAAACATTTTGCTAACCATGACTGCTTTCTCAGGATCAAGAGCAATGACATTATTTTCAATATCACGCAGCTTAGGGACAAAGTTTTGACTGTCTGGGTCAAGTTGGTAGAGAGCAAGCAGATCTTGGTCAAGAATTTTGGCGCGGAATTTTTCTACAGAACCAGGCTTGTTGGGGTCCGGATTTTTGACTTTTAATTCCAGGAAGAAAGAGTTAGCAGTAATTTTAGATCTTTCAGTATGGTCTGGAAAAAGTTGCAGGTAAGCTCGTGCTCTAAGCTTAATTTTTGTTTTTACTCCTAAGTTCCAGAAAAACATACCTTTGCCGTAAAAGGTAAAGGTGCCGTTTTTAGCTCCTGTACTTTTTTGATCTCGGCTATTGAAGACTACTGAGTTGTTCTTCTCTTTTTGTAAGAAAGTAAATAGACCATGTTTTTTGTACGTGTTCGTCTCAAGCTGAGTTTGTAGCTCGGTAAGTAGGCTTTTGCTGATAATTGCTTTTGTTTCACGACGAGCACTCGTTGTATCTTGAACGTTTAACGTCTTGGTCACAAGTTCAACCAATTTGCGACCAAGTGGTGACTGGATTTTTTTATTAGATAGCGTAGGAGCAGCGTTAGCAAAAACGCTCGATAGGATAAAAAGATAAGCGACAAGCCAATTGAGTTTCATTTGAGTGGCTTTCTGTTGGTGTTTTGATTGTTATTTCAGCCTTAGCAAAATTCTCCTTTCTTGCCTAACAAAAAAGACAAGCTATTTTCGGAACAAGCCAAATAGCCTCGTTGTGGCAAACATAACCATGCTAAAATAGGCTTATCACTTATTGCGGAGATATCATGCGCCCCTATCTTTTTAGCGCGCTCCTTTTGCTGCTTGGCGCTTGCGACCGGGAAGGAAAGAAAAATTGCGACTGGGTGCTTGAGCCTGAACCGACGTTAAAGCACAAGGTTCAACCGGGATTTATTCCTGTTTGTGCTCGTAATAGGGAAACAATGAAGCAAGATTGCCGTCTTCAGACCACTCTTGATCGCGCCAAAGCCTATCATAATCGCAAATTCCGTTATGCTAATTTAGAGGTGGAGTCTGTGGGCTTGCCTAGGACAATCAAGGCTATTCTTTTCTGTGATGAAGAAAAAAAGGAGCAGCAGCCATGAAGATGCGAGGGTATTTAGTTATAGCTCTTCTTTTTTTTGTCACGGCTTGTTTTGCTGAAAAAGATGGAGATAGCACACCGGTTGCAAATCCTTCGGCAAATCCTTTTCAAGAACATGCTATCAAAATTTTCACAGAGTATAAGGATGCAAAGGTCGCATATTTACTGCTTAGCTCCTCAGGTTATGCCAATAATGGTCAGTATTTTGTTTTGGATACCGGAAGTCAGGCGATATTTTATGCTGCTAAAGCAGGAGAAAAGGAACTATCTCTTAATCCCGCTTTGACAGAAGCAAAGCGGGCAGAGTTTCTCAGTGCTATGCAAGAATGCACTAGCCTTGAGTCCTTACAATCAAAGATCTACGATGGTGTGCAGTATCGGTTTGTTCGCTTTGCCAAGGTGGCGGGTATTGTTTCTGAGGTTCAAAACCTGACCATGAATAACCCTGAGCTTGTGCAAGGAGCTGTCGCCCATCAGAAACTAGTAAAAAGTTTTCTTTCTCTTGTTACTCCCCTTCATTAGTCTTTTTCACAGAAGACCTTTTTTAGAAACCCGCTTGGACAGTGTTTTTGTCGCAAGTTAGTTAGTGTCTTATAAACAATTTCATTGACGGCTTTGTTTTGTTTTTCTATAAAGTAAGTGTCTTAAGAACAATTACTTAGGGGAAGCTAAATGAAACCAAGGTTAATCAACCAAACTCTTTTGTTGGCTGCTGTCAGCAGCCAGCTTACTCTCAAGGCTGAAACTCATGACTGGTTTTTGCGTCAAAATAGCCAGGGCCTCCAAGCAACAAATGTTATAGAGTTTCCTAATTTAAATACCTTTGTGAAAGCTCCTAGTACCAAAGGTGAGGATGTTAGAATCCATTTACCCCAAGACCTCACTGCCGACTCGCTGGTAGAAAGCCTGTTTTTGGTTTATAGCGCTCGTCACTCAATGGCCAAATCTATTGTTGTTGATCTTGAGGGATCGCCGAAGGTCAAAGGCTCAGCGCTGAGTGAAGGCATGATTTTGGATTTCTTTGCTCAGGCAGGCGCTTTTGAACTCTGTCATCAAGGTGTCTGTCACTCCTTGGTTAGAAGACAATTTCCTAGGATGGCTCCCCCTACAAATAGCATTTATACTTTGGCAAGACCAAGTATCGCTGCAAAGATGCCTGGGGAACAGATAACGTGGCCAGTCTCAAATCTGGCAAAAGTGAAAGGTGCCCTAGTTTCTGTCGATTTAGACGGTACAGACAACCAAACTTTGCTGAAAACGCTAGGCCAAGTAGAGGCTTTTACGAAAGCGGGTGCTTGGGTCCATGTTATTGCTCCTTACCTCCCTTATGCTCGTTCTGACAAGGCTGAGCGTGATATTGGTGTCACCGTACAGGCCCGCCTTGTTGCCGATTTACTGCAGCTAGCAGGGGCTCAAGCAATGACTGTCGTGCGGCCTCATGCGCCTCAATCGGTGGGCTACTACGACATCCCTGTTATAGCAGTAAGTGGTCGCGAAACGATTAACGCTTATCTAAAAGACCTTGGAGTAGAGGCCATTATTGCCCCTGATGCGGGGTTTCAAAAAGACGCGAGCAAGTATGCGCAGGAGTTAGGATTGCCGCTGCATATTTTTCAAAAGGAACGTAACAGCTCAGGTGAGGCAAGTCTGATCGGTTCGGATCTTGGGGGGATTGATGGCAAAGTTTTAGCTCTTATTGACGATGAAACGGCCTCTGGTGGTACCTTGGCTATGGTCGCTCATAGCTTAAAATTGGCTGGTGCCGCCAAGATTTTCGCTGTTGTAACTCACTTAGCTGGCGATGGCAAACAAGCGACAGCTAGTGAGGATATCGATATGATGGTAGTGACAAATACTCTCGA
This sequence comes from uncultured Pseudomonadota bacterium, assembly GCA_937896265.1. GTDB lineage: Bacteria > Bdellovibrionota_B > Oligoflexia > Oligoflexales > Bog-1112 > CALBMD01. The sequence goes on along the minus strand of CALBMD010000294.1, from coordinate 3,123 downwards.
AAACTTTGGTGGCAAGGCGCGGGAAAAGTTGCGGATTTTAGATGTAACAACAGAACTTGTTGCTCGCATCTGTGAGGAATTACCCTTTCCAAAGTCTGTCAGGGTAGCGGTAGCTTCTACTCAAGAACAAAAAGTACGTGCTGCTAGAGCCTTTGCGAGTAAGGTTTTTGGTATCCAAGCTAGTGTTGAGGGGTTATCTGTTGAGTCTGGTGTTGCAAAGCAACCTATAGGGCAAGAAGAAGGTGTTTTAGGTGCACAAAATAGGTTGAACGCTCTTTCAGGCAAGAGCTATGCTGTGAAGTTAGCAGTGGAAAATTTCATTGACGGGGAAAAGGAATCTCACTACGATCAAGCGGCAATCCTCGTGTCAGGACAGAAATCACAAACCGCTTCTGTGGCTTTTTCTCAAAAAGTTCGCGTCCCTGAGCAGTTTGTTAACAATCTGAGTTTGGATGAAACGGTTGGTGAACGTATCAGCGCAACTTACGCTGCGAAAGGAATAGACTTGAGTCCAAACAACTGGCATGTAGACAAAGATTTTGCCGGTCGGGAACGAGCTGAACTTATTGAAGAAGGCATATTTCATGCTTATTATGCCTCTGCTATCAAAGAGGTTAAGGATAAGATCAAGTATTACCCTGACTTCCCTATGCAAGGGATTCTTTTTGAAGATTTAACGCCGGTTATGGCTGATGGTAAAGCATTCAATGCCATCATTGATATGATGGTTGATCGCTATCGCCATCAGCAAATTGATGTTGTAGTTGGTCTTGATGCTAGAGGATTTATTTGGGGCGCCGCTTTAGCTAGGGGCTTGAACGTTGGTTTTGTTCCTGTGCGCAAAAAAGGCAAGTTGCCTGGTGATGTGGATAGGGTGGAGTATCAAAAGGAATATGGCGCAGATACTCTTGAATTAACTAAAGGGACCGTCCAGCCAGGAAAGAGAGTTATTGTTATGGACGACTTGATAGCTACTGGTGGTAGTGCTCGAGCAGCCATTACTTTGGTGGAGAATGCTGGTGGTATTGTCGTCGAGTTCTCTAGCATGTTAGAAATAGCGCCGCTTGAGGGGCGTAAGGCGCTGGGTGTGCCTTCTTTTAATTTGATCTCTAAGTCATAGTTTGAGGCGGTATCTTTGAGTTTAGAACATCGAGCTAAGTTTTGCCTTGCCTGTGACTGTGTTATCTTTTCGTATGCCAACAGAACCCTTAATGTTGCCTTGATCGCTCGCAATAAGCCGCCCTTTGTTGGACAATGGGCGCTTCCGGGCGGTTTTGTTGAAGCTCATGAAACTATCGATGAGGGTGCTCAGCGAGAGCTTGAAGAAGAGACAGGGATTAGCCATACTGTGCTTGAGAGTTTTGGCACCTATAGCAAGGTAGATAGAGACCCGCGAGGCCGCGTCATTTCGATTGGTTTTATGGCTCTTGTGGATCCTAACGCGCATAGGCTTATGGCAAGCGGTGATGCAGCAAAAGTAGCTTGGGTTAACATTAAAGAATTGCCAACCTTAGCGTTTGATCATAGCGAGATTCTTGCCGATGCTTTAAGGCATCTGCAGGAAGGTATCCAAATTAGGCCAATTGGTCTTTGTTTGCTGCCGTCAGAGTTTACTTTGTCAAGCCTCCAGGAACTATACGAGACCATATTAGATGTCGCTATGGATAAGCGCAATTTTCGTAAAAAAGTTTCGCGCATGCCATTTGTCGTTAGCACAGGCAAAAAGCAGACTGGGCAAGCCAATCGTCCAGCGGAGCTTTATCGTTTCGTTAAATCCTAGATTGATGCCAATAAAAGTTCGAATTTAGAGATTTTTTTGTTATTTTATAATGAGTAGACTAAACAGGAAAAAATTCATGCCAAAAGTGAAGATTACAACAGACAATTTAGAGATCGAAGTCCCTCAAAACTATGCATTAATCGATATGTGTGAAGACCATGACACTTCGATTCTCTTTGGTTGTCGAGATGGTGCTTGCGGTGCCTGTATGATCCGCGTGAAAGAAGGCTCTGAGAATTTGAGCAAGATCCAAGATGATGAAAAAGATTTCTTGGAGACTATGGCTGCAGAAGAAAACGAACGCCTTGCTTGCCAGTGTAAGGTCTTGGGAGATGTCGTTATTGAGGTCTCTGAGTAATTGCCTAGACTATCTAGCCGTGTGAAGCGACAAAAGCTTGCTTCATTGATTGTAGCGCGTCTGCAGAAAGAGTTTCCAAATCCTCACTGTGAGCTTTACTACGAGACACCTTACCAGCTGCTAGTTTCGGTAGTTTTGTCAGCCCAAACGACAGATAAGAGTGTTAATCGCCAGATGGAGCCACTTTATCGCCAAGGTTTTGGCCCCGAAACAGCCCTGGCCTGGGGGCAAGAGCTTCTATTGAGCAAAATTCGTACTATTGGCCTAGCGCCGACGAAATCAAAGAATGTTATCAAGCTCACTCAAATACTCATGGAAAAATACCAGGGCAAAGTTCCTCATAGTCGTGAGGCATTAGAAGCCCTGCCTGGTGTCGGGCGCAAGACGGCTAATGTTGTCCTTGGCGAGATTTTTAAAGAGCCGACACTTGCTGTTGATACTCACGTCTTTCGTGTCACTACAAGGCTAGCGCTGCAGAAGGAAGCAAACCCGCTTAAGGCGGAAAAAGAGTTGCTTTTAATTTTAGATCAAAAAGTCTTGCCCGCTGCGCATCACCTGTTTATTTTCTTAGGCAGGTATGTTTGTCAGGCTCGTAAGCCAGCCTGTGCTTCGTGTGTCCTTCAAGACATTTGTGCTTACAATCTAGAGCACAATAAAGGAAAATTGGTATGAAATTTGGCATTATTTCAGGCAGTCACCGTCTTTCATCAAATAGTGGTAAAGTAGCTAAATTGATGAAGGGGCAACTTGAAGCTCGCGGCATTGAAGTCTTTTGTCGCGATCTTGCCTTAGAGCCTCTGCCTTTTTGGAATGAAGAAGTAAGCCAGCCTGATAGTCCAGTTTACCGAGCTTGGGCCCCTCTTGCTGCTGAGATTCGATCTTGTGTTGCTTATATTGTTATCTCTCCTGAGTGGGGAGGGATGTGCCCCCCTGCTTTGAAAAACTTTTTTTTGTTCCCAACAGCTCGTCAAATGGTACATAAACC